>CANQIM010000029.1 GCA_947624075.1 uncultured Bacilli bacterium
GTTTGAAGAATTTCCGACTTCTTACTTGGTAGTAGCGAATTTAGATGAAAGGAAGTGTTAATGTGGCATTAACAAAAGAAGAAAAAGCAAATATTATTAAAGAATTTGCTAGAAACGAAAAAGATACTGGTTCTTGTGAAGTTCAAATTGCTATTTTAACAAAAGAAATTAATGATTTGACTGAACATTTAAAAGTACATATTCATGATCACCATTCTCGTAGAGGACTTCTAAAGAAAGTTGGTCAACGTAGAAATATGTTACAGTATTTAGCTAAGAATGATGTTCAAAGCTATCGTGAAGTAATTAAAAAATTAGGATTAAGAAAGTAGACACTTATTTTTTGTGTCTATTTTTTTTGAAGTGGGGTATTATAATGGAAAAATATTTAAAAAATGAAGGAAAAATATATAATCTATTAGACATAATTGCTAAAAATGCTGGAAAAAATATATTTTTTGGAGAAGATGAAGAAAAAACTTTTTTAATTAAAGTTGAAAATAAGGAATATCAAGTAAGATTAATAAAGAAAAAAATAAATAATGAAATAAATTATACTTTTATTTTGCAAAATGATTCTAAAGTTTATGAATTGAAACGTCAAAGCTTTTTAAATTCAGAAAATAAAGAATATCGAGTTAATTATCTTATTAAAAGTAATATTTCCTCTGATGAAAGAAGAGTAAGAGTTGAACTTGGTGATGATTGGCTACAAGATGTTGTTGTATTGGATAAAAATCCCAAAACAGCTAAAACTATCGAAAAAGCCATTGATTTGACAACTGGTAAAGTTAAAAGAGTTTTTGATAATCCAATTACTTATTTGGAAAGTAATGAAAGGATTATGTTACCTTTAGTTAATGAAACTTACTTTTACAATGAAAAAGATAATAAGTGTTATTTACTTACAAAAGATGATGTCCCTATAGATGTTTTGACTGAAAGATTAGATCTAATGAAAAAAGATATTATTAGGGAAATAAGTAAATTAAAAGAATTAAATATAAATGGAGTAGATGAGTTAAGCTTAGTAATTGAAAAAATTGATTGTCGCAGGGATTACTTAAATCTTGTAAAAAAACAATTACTTTTTAGTAAAGATAAATTATTTAAATTACCAGGAAAATTAGATTTCTTTAGTGATAGTGAATTAGAAGAAATAGCAACTCAATTAACAGAAAAAGTAGAGGAATTTATCAGTGAAGATAAAGAAAATAGAAGTTTACTAAAAAAAAGGGTATAATAATATTTGAGAAGAGGTAGTAAAATGAAAAAGAAAGTATTTGAATTAGATTTTCATGGAAGAAAAATAGTAGTTGAACATGGTGAATTAGCTAAACAAGCTGATGGAGCAGTTTTAGTTAGATATAATGATACAGTTGTTTTGACAGCAGCAGTCGTATCTAAAAATGTTAATCTATTATCAGATTTTTTTCCATTAACAGTTAATTATCAAGAAAAATTATATTCTGTTGGTAAAATACCAGGTGGATTTATAAAAAGAGAAGGTCGTCCTAGTGAAGCAGCTACTTTGGCAGCACGTATGATTGATAGACCTATGAGACCATTATTCCCAGAAGGTTTCAAAAATGAAGTACAAATTATTTCAACAGTATTATCAGTTGATCAAGATTGCTCTCCAGAATTAACAGCTATGCTTGGTTCATCTTTAGCTGTTTCAATTTCTAAAATTCCTTTTAATGGTCCTATTGCTGGTGTTAAGGTTGGACGTGTAAATGGTAAATTTGTTATTAACCCAACACCAGAAGAATTAGAAGTATCTGAGTTAGACTTGACTGTTGCTGGTACAAAAGAAGCTATTAATATGGTTGAATCAAGTGCTAAGCAAGTAAGTGAAGAAATTATGTTAGAAGCTTTAATGTATGGCCATAAAGCTGTTAAAGAATTGATTAAGTTTCAAGAGAAAATAATTAAAGAAATTGGCGAAGAGAAAATGGAATATGAGACTTTGGTTCCAGATGAAGAAATGGTAACTAGAATTAGAGGCCTTATTACTAAAAAGATGGATAAAGCTCTTCGTATTAAAGATAAATTGAAAAAATATGCCGCAATTGATGAAATAAAGGAAGAAATACTTGACTTATATACAAAGGAAAATGAAGATAAGCTAAAAGACGAAGAGTTAAAAGAATTACTAGTTAAAGCAGAAATGGTTGTTTCTGATGTTGAATATGAATTGTTTAGAAATATAGTTGTTAAGGAACATATAAGATCTGATGGAAGAAAGATGGACGAAATTAGAAAATTATCAACAGATATTGATTTACTTCCTAGGACACATGGTTCAGCATTATTTACAAGAGGTGAGACACAAGCTTTATCTGTAACAACACTTGGTGCTTTAAATGAACATCAAATTATAGATGGTTTAAGCATGGAAGATCAAAAACGTTTTATGCTACATTATAATTTCCCACAATTTTCAGTCGGAGAAACAGGAAGATATGGAGCGCCTGGTAGAAGAGAAATTGGTCATGGTGCTTTAGGTGAAAAAGCTTTAGCTCAAGTTATTCCTAGTGAAGAAGAATTCCCATATACAATTCGTGTTGTTTCCGAAATATTAGAATCTAATGGTTCATCTTCTCAAGCAAGTATTTGTGCTGGCTGTATGTCTTTAATGACAGCAGGTGTTCCAATTAAAGCTCCTGTTGCTGGTATTGCTATGGGATTAATCACAGCAGGAAATGATTATACAATTCTAACAGACATTCAAGGTATGGAAGATCATCTAGGCGATATGGACTTTAAAGTTGCCGGTACAAAAGATGGAATCACGGCATTACAAATGGACATTAAAATTGCAGGAATAACAGAACAAATATTAAAAGAAGCTTTAGAGCAAGCTAAAAAAGCGCGTTTAGAAATATTAAAAGTAATTGCTAAACAAATTAAAGAACCTCGTAAGGAAGTATCAAAATATGCTCCAAAGATGGTTACATTTAATATTAATCCACTTCGTATTAAAGATGTAATTGGTAAAGGTGGAGAAACAATTACTAAGATTATTTGTGAAGCTTCTAATGTAACTGAAGTTACTAATATAAATGCTGTTAAAGTTGAACTTGAAGATGATGGTCGAGTTATTATTTATCATTCTGATAAAGATATAATTGAGAAGACAAGAAAAATGATAGAAGATATTGTAAGAGAAGTAGAAGTAGGACAAATCTATGAAGCAAAAGTAGTAAAAATAGAAGACTTTGGTTGTTTTGTAGAGCTTTGGCCAGGTTGCGAAGGTTTAGTTCATATTTCTCAACTTGCTCATGAAAGAGTTGATAAAGTAGAAGATGTTGTTAAAGTAGGCGATGAAATAATTGTTAAGGCTTTAGGCATGGACAAAAAAGGTCGTCAAAACTTCTCAAGACGTGATGCTCTACCAAAGCCAAAAGAAAAAAGTAAAGATAAAAAAAATAAAAGATAAGTAAAATTAAGAGTAAACTGATAATA
This sequence comes from uncultured Bacilli bacterium, assembly GCA_947624075.1. Lineage (GTDB taxonomy): Bacteria > Bacillota_I > Bacilli_A > RF39 > UBA660 > CANRGD01. The sequence goes on from CANQIM010000029.1 coordinate 3,469, forward strand.
AAATTGGTTTACTTTTTTCATTTTCCCAAAAAATATGCTATACTTTTTATAGATAGGGTTGTGACATATGAAAAAGAAATTATTAGTATGTTTATTTTTGCTTGGAATATTTTGCTTTTCCGTTGTACCAGCCAAAGCCGATTCAGGTTGGGATTATGATTACGATATAGGTGGAAGCGATTGGGGTAGTGATTGGAGTTCAAGTGACTGGGGCTCAAGTGATTGGGGTTCTAGTAGTTGGAGTTCATCATATGATGATGATTGGGACAGTGATTCTTCTTCTTCATATAGCGGTGGCGATGTACCAGAAGCATATAGTGTTCTAGGTTCTTTTGTTCTTGGTATGTTAATTTTTATAATAATATTCTATATTTTTCTAGATGCTTATCGCAAAATGCAAAAGGCAAGTTCTAAGAGTAATAGTAGAAGAGCAGATTTTTCATATTATCAAGATTTATCAGATGAAGCTATTAAAGTAGTTGATCCTACAATAAATAAGGATGAAATGAAACAGAAAGCCTTTGAAATATATAAAAATATTCAGACAGCTTGGATGAATTTTGAAGAAGAAACAATTAAAAATAATACAACTGATGAACTATATAATATGTATAGTAATCAACTTAAAATGCTACAAATGAAAAAACAAAAAAATATTATGGACGAAATAACCTTTGAAGATGCTAAAATATATGACATTAAAAAGGAAAAAGATGTAATTAATTTAAAAGTATTTTTAACAGTAACATGTTATGATTATGTAGTTAAAGAAGAAGACAAAGTAGTTGTTAGAGGACGCAAAGATAAAAAAGTAAGAATAAGCTATTCACTAACTTTTATTAAATCAGCTATTAATAAAGATATAGAAAAATGTCCTAATTGTGGCGCTGAGGTTGATATTAAGTCTTCAGCAATTTGTCCTTATTGTAGAACAGTTTTAGTAAGAGAAGCTAGTGGCAGTTATGTCTTAAGTAAGAAAACTTGCATTTGGCAAGAATTTGTAGATTAGGTGATAAAATGGAAGATTTTAATGAGGCTTTGTTTAAAACAAAGGTAGATAATATTTTTGTAAAAATACATATTGCTTTAATGAGTAATACTTTAGATGAAGTAAAACATTTTATGAGTGATAATCTATATTCAGAATTAAGTAATTATCTAAATCAATTACTAAAAGAAGGCAAACAGCAAATGTATGATGAAATTAATGTAAAAAATACTTATATAAAAAGACGAGAAGTAGTTGCTGACAAAGAAGTAGTTGAAGTTCACTTAATAGCTAGATATATGGATTATATAATTGATACAGCTAGTGGTAAAACTATTGCGGGAATAGATACTAGAAGAGTTGAGAAATCTTATAATTTAGTTTTTGAAAAGAAAGTATCAGCAAAAAAACTAGGATTAGTAAGAAAATGTGCTAATTGTGGAGCTAGCATGAATATTAATGCAACAGGAAAATGCCAATTTTGTGGTAGTACCTTTGAACTTTCTAATTATGACTATATATTAGTTTCTATGGAAAAATCATAAGCTATTTAGTTTTATGATTTTTTTTAGATAAACAAGTAAAATTTTTCATATAATTAATTGGGTGATTTATTAGTGAATTATCAAAAATTAAAAGAAGGATTAATTGCTATAACGTTACTTATATTTAGTTTTTTTTACACAAATAAAGCTGTGGAACTTGTGCAGAATGCTGATCCAATTATGAAAGAAATAAAGGCTTCTAGTAAAAAGTATGAAGTCTTACCACAAAATGCATTAATCATTGGTGATAAAATTATCCCAGGGCAAAATGGTTTAGAAGTAGATTATCAAGAGAGTTATCAAAAAATGAAAAAGTATGGCTCTTATAATGAAGCTCTTACAACGTTAAAGGAAATGGAACCAGCTATTTCTGTTAATGATTATTATGATAAATATGTTGTTACTGGTAATAGTGAAAGTAAAGAAGTAGCTCTTATTTTTAAGGTAGATAAAACAACTGATATTTTATCTCTCAGTAACATGTTAAAAGATAAAGGTGTTACGGCGACTTTTTTTGTAGATGGGGTTGTTTTAGAAAATAATTTAGCGAGTATTTTAGAATTAAAAGATTTTGAAGTAGAATTATTAAATTATAATGGCAGTTATGAAAGAGATTTCTTTATTAGTGCTAAGAAATATTTGGAAGATATAACGAAAAAAGAAGCCAAATATTGCTATTTAGATTATGATAAAGAAGAAGTTATTAATCTTTGTTCTTCGCTAAAAATGCATACAATTATGCCAAGTATTAAAGTAGATAAAAATGCTTATAGTGAAATAAAAGAAAAGTTAAGTAATTCAGCAATTATTACAATTCCAAGCAATATTTCACTTAGTAATATTGTGGTAGCGCTTGATTATTTGCAAAAAAGGGGTTATAAATTTTTAACTGTCGATAATTTAATTAGTGAAAGCCTTGAAAAATAAAGAAATTATTGTCTTAAAAGAGAAAATATAGTATACTTGATATGGTGAAGATAGATGTATTTAAAAGAAATAACAGCCAGTGGTTTTAAATCTTTTGCAGATAAAATAAGTATAAAGCTGGATGGCAAAACAACTTGTATCGTCGGACCAAATGGTTCTGGTAAAAGTAATGTTGTTGATGCGGTTAGATGGGTTTTAGGAGAACAATCAGTCAAGTCTCTTCGTGGAGAAGGCTCTATGAGTGATGTTATTTTTTCTGGCAGTAAGAGTAGAAATCCATTGAATGTTGCGAGTGTTGAACTTATATTTGATAATAGTGATCATTTTTTAAATGTAAGTTATACTGATATTTCTATAAAAAGAAGAGTTTATCGCAGTGGTGAAAATGAATATTTCCTCAATAATGAAAAGTGTCGTTTAAAAGATATAACTAATTTGTTAATGGATACGGGTATGGCTAAAGAGTCCTTTAATATTATTTCTCAAGGAGAAGTAGAGAGAATTCTTTCTAATTCAGCTTATGATAGACGCGTAATTTTTGAAGAAGCATCTGGTATTTTAAAGTATAAGAAAAGAAAAGAAGAAGCTTTAAAAAAATTAGATAAAACACATAGTAATTTAGATCGTGTCAATGATATTATTACCGAGTTAGAAAGACAAGTAGGTCCTTTGAAAGAGCAAAGTGCTAAAGCTGAAGAGTACTTAGAAAATAAAAAAGGTCTTGATAAATATGAAGTAGCTTTACTTGCCTACGACATAGAAAATTTACATTCTTCTTTAGAACAGAAACGTTTACGTAAAGAAAAACTTGATAAAGAGATAGTAACTTTAACAACCGAAACAAATAAATCTGCTGTTTTAAACTTAGAAATTAATAAAAATATTGAAAAGTTAGAAAATGAAAGAACTGCTTTAAATAGAGAATTATTACAAGTAGTAGAAGAAGTAGAAAAAATAAATGGTGAAAAGAACCTTTTAAAAGAAAAAAGTAAATCATCTAAAGAAGAAGACAAACTAAAAAATGAGTTAAGAGAAGTTTTAGAATTAAAGGGTACTTTAGAAGAAAAATTAACGGTTTATCAAGAAGATATTTCTAATATTAATAAGGATTTAGAAGCTAAAAAGATACAGAAAAAAGAAAAAGATGCTGCTGCTCAGAACTTTTTAATTAAGAAAAATGTGCTTAGTAGTGATTATTCTAAATTGGAAAGAGAAATTGTTTCTTTAGAAACAAAGATCAGTAGTTTGCATGATGAAATAGAACAGGGTGGTGATATGCCTAGTTCTGTTAGAAAGGTACTAAGTTCTACTAGTTTATTAGGTATTCATAATACGATAGGAAATGTTTTAAGTACGGATGAAGAATACCTTAAAGCCTTGGATGTTTCTATTATGGCTAATAAGAATTTCATTATTACAAGTGATGAAGAATCAGCTAAAATGGCTATTAATTATTTAAAAGATAATCATTTAGGAAGAGCCACTTTCTTTCCTTTATCTATTATAAAAGAAAGATATGTTGACAGTAATAGTTTAAGTATTATAAAGAATAATCCTGATTTTGTAGGAATCATGAGTGACTTAGTTACTTATAATAAAAAGTATGAAAATATTATCAAAAATCAGCTTGGCAATGTCGTAGTAGCAAAAGATCTAGATGCATCAATTAGACTTTCCCATTTGTTGCAAGCTAAGTATAAGATTGTCTCTTTAGATGGCGACGTTATAAATGTTGGTGGTTCTTTAGTCGGAGGTTCCCTTTATAAAGCTAAAAGTGTTGTTTCCTTAAAACAAGAAGTTAAACATTTGGAAGAAAAAGTTGCTTTATATAAACAAGAATTAATAGAAATAGAACAAGAAATTGGAACTATTGATAGAGAAAAAGCTAGTGTTGATGAAGAAGTATTTGCTCTTGCTAAAGAAGAAGTAGTGCTTCAAGAACAAAGTTTTAACAAAAATAAGGAATTAGAAGAGATAGAAGAAAGAATAAAAGAAGTTAATCGTGAATGGGAGTCTCTTCAATCTATTAAAAGCAATTCATTAGAAGCAAAAGAAGCTGAATTAATTAAGCTCTTTCATGAAAAAAGTGCTACTAAAGAGCAACTTCAAATGCGCATAAAAGTACTTGAAAATGATATTAGTACTCTAAAGGCTAAGGAAGAAAGTAGTTTAGCCGAAGATAAAATGAAACAGTCAACTTTGCGTTCTTTAGAAAAAGAAAATAAAGATATTGAAATAGAAATAAATAGAATTGATGTTAAGTTAGATAATATGCTTGATGAATTAACAAATAATTATGAAATTACTTTTGATAAAGCAAAAAGTGATTATAAATTAGATATTGAAGTCGATTTAGCTAGAGAAAAAGTAGAGACTTATAAAGCTAATATTAAAAAAATTGGTATGGTTAATTTATCAGCTATTGAAGAATATAAAGTTGTTAATACTAGATATGTCTTCTTAACTAATCAAAGAGAAGATTTATTAAAGGCTGAAGATACTTTACTTGAAATAATGAATGAAATGGATGATGTTATGAAAGAAGAATTTTATAATACATTCATGGCTATTAAAGAAGAATTTAAAAAAGTCTTTAGAGAATTATTTAGTGGTGGAAATGCTGATTTGAAACTTACTAATGAAGAAGATTTATTAACAACAGGTATTGATATTGTAGCTTCTCCTCCTGGTAAAAAATTAACGACAATTTCTTTATTATCAGGTGGCGAAAAGACACTAACTGCCATTTCTTTACTTTTTGCTATACTAAATGTTCGTAGTGTCCCATTTTGCTTATTTGATGAAGTAGAAGCTGCATTGGATGAAGCTAATGTAGCAAGATTTGGAAAATACCTAGAACATTATCGTGATAAGACACAGTTTTTAATTATTACGCATAAGAAAAAGACTATGGAATACGCTGAAACTTTATATGGTATTACAATGCAAGAGTCTGGTGTTTCAAAACTTGTCAGTGTAAAATTACAAGATCATGTTGAAGTTATCTAAAACTTTAAAAAAAATTAAAAGACTAAGAAAATGGTCTTTTTCTGTTATAATAGTTGTGCTATAATATGATACTTAAGGAAGAGGCAAAAATTTTTGCTAATATTAAAAGATAAGAAGGCTAATTATGAGTAATAAAAAATATAATTTTCAACATCACAACTATACAAAGAAGGGTTATCTTTCCTTTCAAACAAAAATGGTCGATACTTTACTCAATGAGGGTAAGTTTAATTTAGCTAAAAATATGCTAAAAGAAATATTATCTCAATATCCCAATGATAGAATTGCTTTAACACAATGGGCTCAAATATTAATTTTTGAAAGAAAGTATCTAGAAGCTAAAGATATTTTAGAAAGTTTGCCTAAAGACAAATGTTATTCTATGTTAGTTTGCTTATATGAAAAATTAAATGAGTGGGACAAATTAAAAGAACTTTATGCTAGATTTTACTTAAAAGAAGATAAAGATAATTGCTACAAATATGGTTATAGACAGCAAAGAATATATTTAAGTAGTATATTTGATAATACCTGTCCCTTTGATGAGCTTGGTTATTTAGATAAGCAAATGTTTAATTATAGTGATGAAGAAGCTATCGAGCACATTCGTAAAAGTCATGGCGGTAGTAATAAAAATAAATCAGCCTTTATGAATGATTTTGACATTGAAAAAATATTTTATAAAGTAAAAGATTTTATAAGTAAAAACCATGATAGAGGAATTATAAATAACAGCTTACTAGAAAGTTTTATGTTTTATTATGTAGGCTGTGGTTATAAAGTAGATAGTGGCTTATATGATACATTTTTAGTTAACACAATAATTAATACAGATAAAATTATAACAATGTATCCACAAAGTGTAAGTAATGCTAACTATGATGTCTGTCGACTTGATGATTTAGAAGAAAAAAAACTTGTTAAAGTAAAAAGCGGTATAGAACGATTCAATGCTAGATATAATAATATTCAAAATAAAAAGAATGATTAATAGAAAAATTTTATGTCAAATTAATTAAAAGTTACCTTAGCATAAAAAAGGAGGAATATTAATGGAAGATGTAATAAATGAAATATATAATGAAGTAAAAAGAAGATGTCTGCTACCATCTAATGCTTATGGAATTGGAGCTTGGGATCATCATATTGAACTAGTTTATAAGATAGCTACAGAAATTAATAATGAGTATGGAGCAAATTATGATATAGTTGCCTTGGCTTCACTATTACATGATGTTGCTTCTATTACTGATAAGTCTTATACAGAAGAACATCATATAATTGGAGCTCAAATTGCTCAAGAGTTATTGGCTCCTTATCATTTAGCAAAAGAAGATGTAGAACTAATAAAAAAATGTATTTTAAATCATCGTGGAAGTAGATTAGTTCAAAAAACTACTCCTGAAGAAGTATGCATTGCTGATGCTGATGCTATGGCACATTTTTATAGTGTTCCTTCCTTACTTCGCATGGTATATGTAGAAAAAAATATGTCTATAGATGAAGGCGCAGAATTTGTTTATAATAAGCTACAAAGAAGTTACAATAAATTGTCCCATAAAGGAAAAGAAATTATCTTACCTAATTATCAAGCAGCAAAGATTTTATTATTAAAAAAATAGTTGTTTTATAATAAGTTTCCAAAATTGTCAAAATTAAGTATAAATAAAAGCTGTTTTCAAATTTACATTTTATCAGTTTATGTCTCATTAAGAATCA
>CANQIM010000030.1 GCA_947624075.1 uncultured Bacilli bacterium
TTTATTTATTAAGAGGTACAATATGAAAGAAATATTTATAAATGATTATAATTTACAAAAAGAAGATTTAGATTTTTCTGTTACAAGAGTAAAAGCTTTTATAGTTAATTCTAAGGAAGAAATTTTATTAGCTGAAAATAATAATACATATCAGTTTCCAGGCGGTCATTTAGATGATAATGAGACCTTAGAAAACTGTCTTCAAAGGGAAATCAAAGAAGAAACAGGCATTAACATTAAAGTAGAAAGTGAGCCTTTCTTGAAGATTACAACATATTGTAAAGACTATTTTGATACTGGTAAAAATGTTGAATCTAATATATATTATTACAAAATTTTTACTGATGATTTGCCTAATTTTTCTGAGACACACTATGACGATTTAGAAATTCAAACTGATTTTAATCTTTGTTATATTCGTCTAAAAGATTTAGCTGATTTCTTAGAAACTACCCAAAAAACAGGTACGACAAATAAAAATATTGCTCGAGAGATGCTTTATGCTTTAGAAGAATATAATAAAGTAGGTGTTGAAAAAATGCAAATTCTTGTTACTGGTGGCTTAGGCTATATTGGAAGTCACACTTGTGTTGAACTATTAAATGCTAATTATGATGTAGTTGTTATTGACAATTTATCTAACTCTAAAAGAGATGTCATTGCTAAAATCAAAGAAATTACACATAAAGATATTACCTTTTATGAGGAAGATGTTTGTAATGAAGAAGCTCTAGATAAAATTTTTAGTAAGGAACATATTTCTGCAGTAATTCATTTTTCAGCCTATAAAGCTGTAGGAGAATCGGTAGAAAAGCCATTAATGTATTATGAAAATAATCTAATTTCTACAATAAAACTATTAAAAGTAATGAAAAAACATAATTGCAAAAGAATTGTTTTCTCATCAAGTGCCACTGTTTATGGCTCACCAAAGTCATTACCAATAAAAGAAGATTTCCCACTTTCTACAACTAATCCTTATGGTACAACGAAATTAATGATTGAACAAATCTTAAAAGATATTCACCTAGCTGATGCTGATTTTTCAATTACTATTTTGAGATATTTTAATCCAATAGGTGCTCATCCATCAGGACTAATAGGGGAAGATCCTCAAGGTATACCTAATAATTTAATGCCTTACATTGTAAGAGTTGCAACCAAAAAACTAGAAATTTTAAGTATTTATGGTGATGATTATGACACGATTGATGGCACAGGTGTTAGAGATTATATTCATGTTGTTGACTTAGCTAAAGGTCATTTAAAAGCTATTGAAAAAATATTAAATGACAAGGGCTTATTTATTTATAATTTAGGAACAGGAAATGGTTATAGTGTTTTACAATTAGTTAATACTTTTAAAAAAGTAAACAACGTTGATGTACCTTATAAAATAGTAAATAGACGTCCTGGTGATATAGCAAGTTGCTATGCTGATGCAACAAAGGCTATGGATGAGTTAGGTTGGAAAGCAACCTTAGGAATTGAGCAAATGTGTAAAGACTCATACAACTATATAAAAAAGCAAGAAAGTGATACGTAAATTATCACTTTTTCTAATTCAAAAAATATGCTATAATATGCCAAGAAGGAAGTGATTAGCTTGAAATTAGAAGTAATTAATCTTTCAAAAAGCTATGCTGACAATAAAGTCTTAAATGGAATTGATTTTACTTTTGAAAGTGGTAAAATATATGGCCTTATTGGTCGCAATGGAGCAGGGAAAACAACTTTTTTTAATGCTCTAAATGAAGATATCGATATCGATAGTGGCTATTTCTATTTAGAAGATGAATATGGCAGAAATCCCCTTGATGTTAAAGATATTGGCTATGTAATTTCTACACCAGTTGTTCCAGAATTCCTAACTGCTAAAGAGTTTCTAACTTTCTTTATTGAGATAAACAAAGAAAAAATTGAAAATACTGATATTGATTATTATTTTAATCTTGTTCAAATAGCTAAAGAAGACCAAGATAAACTTTTAAGAGATTTTTCTCATGGTATGAAAAATAAAATGCAAATTTTAATTAATATTATTAGTAATCCTAAAGTTATTCTTCTAGATGAACCATTAACTTCTCTTGATATTGTTGTTCAAGAGGAGATGAAAAAGCTTTTCAAAAAATTAAAAAAAGACCATATCATTATTTTTTCAACCCATATATTAGAGCTTGCTATGGACCTATGTGATGAGATAGTTATATTAAATCATAAAAAGTTAGAACAAATTTCTAAAGATAATTTAAATACGAAGAAGTATAAAGACAAAATAATCAGTGCCCTAAAGGATGAGAAAAATGCTTAATACTTTAAAAATGTCTTTAAAAATAGATGATGTCTATTCTCTAAATGCTTTTATTTATAATTTAAGAAAATTACCAGTTCTAAAAGATTTAATAACTACTGATATTTATAAAAGTAAAAGTCTAAAAAATGTAATTCATTTTTTTGCCATTATTTATCGTATCTTAAAAGCCATTTTTTTACGACTTCTTTATTTTTTAACTATCTTCTTCTGTGCCTGCCTTTTAAATGAAAATAATTTTTCTAAAACCTTCATTCATATCTATTTTATCTTTACAATAATTGGCTTTTTTATTAATAATAAACTCCTAGTAACTAGTCGTAAAAAGTATTTTTCAATCATCATTTTCCAAATGAATGCTAAAAAGTTCATGGAAAGTCTTTTATGTTCTGCTTTTTTTAAAAATCTGTTTCTAAATTCTCTATCTCTTCTAATTTTTAATACTTTTCTACATATTTCTTTATCTTCAATAATTATTTTAATACTTTTACCTATAATTTTAAGAATTACAGGGGAAGCTCTTAACATCTTATTTTATAAGAAATATTCATATGTTTGGTTAAATAATTATTTTCTTTACTTTACAATTTTAATTTTTCTTCTTTTACTTTGTTTATTGCCAATTAAAAATATTTTTGTAACTAGTAAAATACTTAATGTTTCATTATTAATTGCCATAATATTTTCCCCTATATCTTTAATTTATCTTTTAAAAATAAAAGACTATAAATTATTATATAAGAAACTAAATACTAAAAATCTTGCCATGAATCAAGAAAACGCTTCTGCTTATTCTAGACAACAAATGGTTGAAGTAAAAAATAAAGATATAAATATTTCTAGTAAGAAAATCAAAAATAAAAAAGGCTATGATTTATTTAATACTATCTTCTTTGAACGTCATAAGGAAATACTCTTACGTAGTGCCAAGAAATATGCAGTTTTACTAGCTGTCATATATGTAGTTATAGTAATATTAATTTATAATAACCCTGCAGTTTTTTCTGCTACGAAGAAATTTTTAACTAATAACCTCGGTTATTTTGTAATAATAATGTATTTTATCAATAGGGGAGCTATCGTTACCCAAGCCATGTTTTTTAATTGTGACCATGCTATGTTACGTTATAATTTTTACCGTGAACCTCAAGTTTTACTTAATTTATTTAAAAAAAGACTTATAACACTTATAAAAGTAAATTTATTACCTGCCTTTGTAATTGTCCTAGGTAATAGTTTCTTGCTTTATTTTACTAAACAAGTAAATATTTCTATGTATATAATGTTAGCTTTATATATTATCTCTTTAAGTATCTTTTTCTCAATTCATTATTTAGTTATTTACTACTTATTACAACCCTTCAATAGTGAAATGCAATTAAAAAAAGTAAGTTATTCTCTTGTATCAATTCTTACCTATGTAGTTTGTTATTTTGCAACCGATATTACTCTAAATTATTTTAATTTTTCCCTATTAGGAATTCTATTTACAATTACATATAGTTTAATCTCTCTTTACTTAGTATATAAATTTAGTCCTAGGACTTTTAAGATTAATTAGAAAAATAAGTTAATTTCCTAAAAAACTTCTATAAACTTTATCAAAAAAGGTCTTTTAAGCAAAAATAATTAATATAATTTATTATTACTCATAATTAAAATTGACTTTCGACATAGTTTGACTTTGAATATAAAAAATGATAAAATGACAATATCACTAATTTTTAAGAGGTGAACAAATGAGAAGATTAAAAATAACTGCTGCATTGATTTTTGTAGTAGGTGTTTTACTCCTATCAGCTGGTATAGCTTTATATAGTGAAGAGTCTATAGAGAAAATAAGTTCAACTAAAATTGGAGAAATAAATACTAAAAATATTTCTGCTAGTGCAAGTATGGCTTTTAAAAATAATGATAACTCTAGTTCAACAAAAGAAGATAGTCATAATTCATCAAATAATATTCTAACAGAGATAAACATGAAAACATCTAAAGCTTCAGTTATAATTCCACCACGTGTTGAAGTTTTTGATAGTCTAACTATGGAAGAATTAGCAGAAAAACTAAATCGTAATCTAGGAAATGATTATATTGCTGGTAAAGGTTATTTAATTGCTACTGAATGTTTGGCTAGAGGCGTAGATCCATATATTGCTGTTGCCATCATGCTACATGAAACCGGCTGTAAATCAACATGCTCTTCATTAGCAAGAACATGTAACAATGTCGGCGGTCAAAAAGGCTCACCAGGTTGTAACGGGGGAAGCTATAAAGCTTTTGCTACCTTGGATGAGGGAATAATAGGTTTTATCAGCAATTTAGAAAATAATTATTTTAAAGTTGGTTTAACTACAATTGATACTATCGGACCACGCTATGCTGAAAGTACAACATGGCCTCAAAAAATTCATTGGTATGTAGACCAAATAAGAGCAAGCTAAAAGGGCAATATTAAATGTCCTTTTTTTGACAAATTGACTACTTTATGCTAAAATAACAGCTTAATTAGAAAAGGAGGGGTTAGGTTGCTAAATTTTTTCAAGTTAAAACATAAAGATGATTTACTAGAACAAACTCCTGAAGTAGTCGAAAAATTGTCTATTGATGAATTATATCAATTAATAGATGAAATAAAAAAAGATGAAGAAGAGTATGTTAAAATAGTTCAAGAAAGAAAAGAAAAAAGAATTAAACAAAATGAACAAAGGAATTTAATATTACTTCAACGTCTACCTTATTACCTTACTTTTTTAGCCGTTGCCACTTTTTTAATTAATATAACTTCTAAAAAAAATCCTTTTAAAAATTCTGAATTAATAATGTCTAAAGCGGAACAAGATAAAATTATAGATGAATTAGAAAAAAAATTAAACATCCACATATCCGCTGAAGATAGTGAAAATTACATTCTTCTAAACTCCATATTTAATAATAAAAATCTAACCGAACAGCAGAAACTTGAAACCTTCAATCTCCTGCCACTTTTAGCTGATAATGATTATATCAACAAAGAATCTTTCTATAATACTTTACAAAATTTAGAAATCGAATACATTGAACGCCCTGACTTTTTAAAAGATACCGTTACAGGAACTTATTTTTTTCCTCTTCACAATATTAGTATTTATGTAGCTGAAGAAGATGATGAAAATGATGAGATATTAAATCATGAAAAAATCCACAGTCTTTATACAAATATAAAAAATTTTACTATGCCTCATTTTCTTTGTGAAGGAATGACAGAGCTTTTAAAAAATGAATATTTCAGTGACCATCCTTTTACTGAATTACGTAGTTATCTATACGAAACTACTCTAGTTAAACTAATATGTGAGTTAGTGGGTTCAGATACTGTTTTAGAATCATATACAACAGGAAATGTAAATATAATATATGATAAATTAGATTCTATTTATGGCTCTCCTGGAGATTCTGAAGCAATAATATCAAAAATAGATGAAATTTTAGATAAATATTATGATTTTGATTATTCTTTTTCTAAAGAAGAACTTAAAAGCTTAATAATAAAATTAGAAAGATATTTTATAAAAGATGAAACCGAAAAATTAGATGGTTTAACACCATATGGTTATCTTCTTTATGACAATAGAATTATAAACAATGCTTTTTACTATTATGAAAATCTTCTTTTAACTTCTACTTGTGATAATCGCTTTACTGAATATACTAATTACTTAGATGATGTTGGTATTTTAAAAAAGGCCTACTTTTCTGAAGAACTAAAAAAATCTTTATTAGAAAATGATAAAGTTTTTGTTAAAAAATCTAATTAACTACTAAAAAAAATATTTTTAGAATATAATATATTTAGGTGATTTTATAGTCTTATTTTTAAGTGTCAAATTTGACATTTTCCTTAAAATATGCTATAATTTTAACTGTAATTGATGGCACACTATTCTAGTCAATTACTTTACTAGGAAGACGAGATTAAAAAATCGTTAAAGGGCATATCTGTGAAACCTTTGGTGTCTGCTTCTTACGCCCAGTTTGGGGTGGATGCTGGAGATGAAGGTAATGGGCGACCGTAATGGCATACGATAATCGACCCACTATCTGTGGAGACCTATTCTTGTAACAAGCCTATACGTATCTTCTACTGACGGACTTGTTACGACTTAGGATTAAACCTGCAATGTGGCGAAAGTTATGTGCAGTGTAGCTTGTCTTGAGTGAAAGTCTTGGGATAAATGATCTTGCTTATTATAGGAGGCCGACTATAATTAAGTATTGCATTTTGAAATCACTTTTGCAAAAAAGAACTAATAGTAAAGAAATTGGGGAGGAAATCTTCTAGAGTGTTTTCATTATAGGATTGCAGTGGGCACTAAGTGGTAATCAAGTCGTATGTTTGGCGACGACATATTAATTCTTTTAAAGGGGAACCGCAATTTTGGTAACGAAATTGTAAGAATTAGGGAAATCCTACTTGACCTAAGGCTCAAAGTTTACTATAGTGAAAGCCAAGCAATTAATGAGTTTTAAAGTAGTTTTGGTAACTACTTTTTCTTTGTCTTTTTAAGAAGGCTTTGTTATAATAAATATAGGTGAAAATAATGTTTAAAAAGAAAAACAATGAGATAAAAAATTTAATTGCTCAAACAAAGAAAAAGGAAAAAATAAAAAAAGAACATGTCGATGTAAAATGGATTATTGAAATCGTTATTATTACATTTGTCATTTCTATTATTATGGCCTTTATCTCACAAACAACTATTCCTAATTTGACTTTGTTACTAGGAGTTTTAATTACTTTTATTTTTATCTTTTTAGGAATTATTTTTGATATTGTGGGAGTAGCCGTAACTTCTTCTGATGAAGCAGTATTTCATTCCATGAATTCTAGAAAAGTTAAAGGTGCTAACGTCGCTGTAAAGTTTAAGAAAAATGCCGAAAAAGTATCAAGCTTTTGCTGTGATGTCATTGGCGATATCTGTGGTGTAGTATCTGGTGCTTCTGCCACATCCATCGCCGCCATATTAGTAACTAAATATAATTTTGATTTATTAATCACAGGTCTTATAGTAACAGCTATAGTATCTTCCTTAACAATCGGTGGCAAAGCAATTGGCAAAAGTTTTGCCATTAATAAAAGTGACATCATTCTCTATGAATTTGCAAAGTTTGTATCGAATTTTTACAAAGGCTAAAAGCCTTTTTTCTTGCTTTTTTATCAAAAAAGTAGTATAATATGCGGTATTAAAAAACGAACTAAAAAGGGGAAAAATTTATGCAAATTTACATAGGAAATAAGAAATATAATTTTACTTATGAACAACTTTGTTATATGTATCTAGATGAGGGCAGTGAAGCAACAATTTATCGACTTGGTAATAAAGTCTTAAAAATATATAGAAATAATCCTAGTAAAGTTGTACTTGGTTATGAAACAGCTTCATTATTAATTAAAATAGCTACTAACAATTATCTTTTACCGGAAAAGCCTATTTATGATGAAAATAAAAATTTTGATGGTTATACTACTACCTACAAAGATAAATACCCTATAAGTCTAATAGCTAAAATGCCTCTTGATAAATTTTTAAAAGAATTAAAAAGTCTTGCTGAAGATACTGATATATTAACAGAACATGATATTGAAATTTACGATTTAACTTATGAAAATACTATTTATGACGGTCATTTACACATTTGTGATCCCGGTAGTTTTTTAAAATTATATGGCGAAGCAGTAAATAATTTAAGTGAAAAAAATAGATCTAAATTAAATCTTTATTTATATAAAGAAATTTTAGCAAATTGTCTTGTACTTTCAAAAAAGAAAAAAGAAAAAATTGCTAATATGGCTGAGTCCTACAATGCAATTGAAGAAATTGAAAAAGATACTTCAAAAACAGTAGGCGCTTTTGTCAAAAAAATAACAAGGTAGGTAAAAAAATATGTTGTGCTACGTTGATAATAAAAAAATAAGGCTCAATCCTTATAATATGAAGTATTCAAAAGAAATATCTACTGTAAAGGGAACAACTTCAGATGTCTATTTGATTAATGATAAAGCTTATAAATTATATCGTCTACCATTTTTATCAGAACCAATTAATAAGGAAACTATTCAAGTGATGAAGACAATTAAAACTAAAAGAATCATTTTACCAGAAAATGCTATCTTAAATAAGAAAAGAATAATTATTGGAACTATCTCTCCATACATAGCTGACTTAGGTAGAGATAATTTATTATCATTATCAAAAAGACAATTTATATCGGAAATAAAATTTCTCCAAGAAGATTGTATTTCACTAGGAGAAGAAAGTATTGGAGTAAGAGACTTAATACTAAGTAATTTTGTCTTCAACAATGGAATTTATTTTATCGATGTAGGAAAGTTTAATATATTAGATAATGACCCTAACATTGTCATCTCTGAAAATATAGAAAGATTTAATACATTTTTCATTCATTCATTTCTAATCCCAATGATAAATAAATATTCTAAAAATAAATCTAAAACAAGTTCTAAAATTATGGATGATTTTTATAGAGATTTACGAAGACAAGTTTCTATTCCTCAAATACTTGAAGAAGATTTTCAAGAAGAAACCTTTGAAAAGTACTTAATCAAAAAGGCTCGTTTAAAATAAATCTATTTTTTTATATAATTTATTATATCTTTTTCATCAACATTTAATGCTTTTATTAATTTCTTTATGGTTTCAAATTTTGCGTCTTTATCTTTACCATTTTCTATTCTTTGTAAATTTCTCCATGAAATTCCTGCTATTTCTGCAAGTTTTTCAAGACTATAACCCCTTTTTAATCTATATTCTTTTAACATATAATCACCTATGACAATAATGTCATATTTTTTTTGAAAAATGTATGTCTCACATGTCATAAAAAATATTGACTTTTGGCTAATAATGGGTTATATTTTTATTATGACATATAAGTCATAATAAAGACATGGTTAGGGTGTGTATTAGATGAATAAGAAAAATTATGAAAATTATAAAAATTTAAGCAAAACTATGAATATAAAAATAATAACTGCCTTTATATTGGGTGCAGTAATATCAATAGCCTCATCTTATGCTTTAGCCGAAACATTGATAAAAAGTGCGGATGTTTCATACGTTGATAATTCTAAATTAGGCGCAACCAATGTTCAAGCCGCAATCGATGGAACCTGTACAAAGTTTAGTACAGAGTTACAAAGTTTTTTATTGAAGGTATATCCAGTAGGAAGTATTTATATAAGCTATAATAGTACTAACCCAGGAACACTATTTGGCGGAACATGGGAAAACTATGGAAATGGAAGAGTGCTAAAGGGAATAAATAGTGGGACAGCAGGCACAACAGGGGGATCATCAACAGTTACATTATCTACGTCTAATTTACCAGCTCATACTCACACCTACGACAAAGCCAATGCTAATACTGGTTCACACACGTTAACAATTGCTGAGATGCCAGCTCATACACATGGTTTTGATGCTCCTGGATCTAATGGTAGAGCATTTGTAATAGATGGAGATACTAATAATGAGTATCTGCCAAATGGTGAAGGCTTTGCATCTGTGAAAGGTGCCAGTTGGTTTTATCAATATAATAAGGTCGTTGCCAACATAGCTAATACTGGAGGTGGAGGAGGTCACACCCATCCAATTTCGACAACTTCAACAAATACTGGTGTAACAGGTTCATCTACTCCAACTGCAATAAACGTTCAAGATCCTTATATCACTGTTTATATGTGGCGAAGGACTAAATAATTATATATAAATTTACATAAAAATGAAATTAAAATTGTGCGTTAAATTAAGAGGTAACGTCACGATAGATGAAAAACGGGACTTTAAATATATAATTTACACCTTAAAATTGTGGAAGAAAGCCACAGTTTTTTTGTTGACAAAAAAGGACGGGGGGGGGAGGCTGTCCGAGAATGAAATGTTTTTCAACTATAAAATC
>CANQIM010000031.1 GCA_947624075.1 uncultured Bacilli bacterium
AAAATCACAAAAAAACTGATAAATGGAAAATTACTCTAATTATCAGTTTTAATTTTAACTACTTTTTCAGCAATCTCCTTTTTCATTATGTCTTTTTTTATCGTTACTGCTTCTTTTTATTTATCAGAAAACACCAGCATTAGAATCCATCTTTTTTTATGTTCCAATAATTATTTCTTGTTTATTAAAAAGAAATACGACAGCTTTTTATCTATCATTATTTACAATTATCTATTTTCATGATTTAGCACTTTTACCTTTTTTATTAGTTTTATTAGAATTAGTTAGTTATTTTCTAATTGAAAAATTTTTTTCTAAAAGTAAAAATTATAAAAAGCTTTTTATTACTTATGTTCTTCTTATAAAACTTCTTTTATTATTATTTTTTAAAGTGCATTTTTTCTCTATTTTTACAATATTGTTATTTTTCGCTATTTATCTTAATCTTATCTTAAACATTCTTAAAAAGAGCGAATTTCTTACTGATTTAAGTTTTAAAGTAAAGGAATTAGAAAAAGAAAAAAGACTTAAAACGTCTATTTTTAAATTAACTCATGAATTAAAAAATCCTTTAGCTGTCTGTAATGGTTATTTAGAAATGATGGATTTATCTAATGAGTCCAAAACTAAAAGATATTTTACGATTTTAAAGGATGAAATAAAAAGAAGTCTTAATATAATAAATGATTTTTCTTCTTTTGGTAAAATAAAGGAAATTGAAAAAGAAGAATTAGATGTTTACTATTTATTAGATGAGATAAAGGAAACTTTAAGGCCTCTTTTTATTAATAATTGTGCTGAGATAATTATTGATGATGATAAAGATATTTATTTTGAGGGTGATTATAGTAGATTAAAGCAAGTGTTTATAAATCTTTTGAAGAATGCTTTAGAAGCCAAAAAGAATAAGGAAACTATTTCCATTAGTATCAAGGCTAAGGAACTAAAGGAAAAAGTCAAAATTGTTATCAAAGACAATGGCTGTGGAATGACAAAAGATGAATTAGAACATATTGGAGATGTATTTTATACAACAAAAGAAAATGGTAGTGGCTTAGGTCTTTCATATTGTCGTGAAATTATAGAACTGCATGGTGGCAATATTAATTTTAAATCGATTAAAGATAAAGGTACTACTGTGACACTTTATTTTCCTAAATTTCAAAGAAATTAAAAAAGTCCTAAGACTTTTAATAGTAATAATTGGTACTACTATATGTAGGGTACGTTGGGTAGACTGGGTAAAATGGTACTGGTCCATATGTAGGTGGACGGTAAGAACCATTATTTAATTGATTATTATTTGCAATTCCATAACCTAATGCTGTTCCAGCAAGCCCACCAAAAACAAATGGTGCCCATAAAAATCTTTCATCATTTTCGGCAAGCAATGTAGGACTAATTGGTTGTGGTACAAAGTTATTTGTTCTATATAGCATTCTTTGATTTTGAGGAATTACTATTTTACGTTGATACATACATTCAACTCCTTTATAGTATTTTATGAAGAAAAAATAATTATGTCCAAAAAACTGGTTATTTTACTAAAAATATGTTATACTATGAAACTAATTAAAGGAGGTCATTGTATGGAAAAATTTGATAATGCTGAATTTTTATATTCCCAAATCGAAAAAGAATGTAATTTAGAAAGAATGCCTAAAGAAATTTATAAACTACTTTACTTCACGACTGAAAATATCTTTTTTAAAACACTTGATAGCCTAACACCGTTTTTTAATATTAAAAAGAAAGGTGATGGGTACCTTTTTCATTACAATGAGAAAGATTATTATTTTGAAATTTTATCGGAAAAGCAGGTTTTACCTCTTGATAAGAAAAATTTACAGAATAGAAAAAGGCGTGTAAATAAAAGTATATTGCGTTCTCTTCGCATCGCAACAACTAATGATTTAGTAGATCAAAAGCTTTTGTTTGCAGCATCTAACATACTTGGAGTTAATTTACTTGTAGAATATCAAAAAAATGGTGAACAAAGGATTATTGATTATTCAACAAATCTTATCATGAAAAAGGCTGATTTTTTTGAACTTTTTCAACCTAAAATTATAAATACTTTAGATAAAGAAACTTTATATCGTTACCATGAAAATCTTGAGTACTTAGATGACATTAGTTTAATTTATATTTTACTAGCAGGTAAAGAGATTATGAAGAATGTCGGCAAGTTACAGGCCCCTAAAGATATTTGCTATTTTTGTCCTAATCCTTTAAATGATAAAGTAACTGGCGTAGACTGTGATGGTATTTTTTTAGATAGTGAAGATGAAATAACTAATGCAATGGACGAAGCAATTGATAGTTTTACTTTTGATTCTACAGTTCCAACTCCACATATAAAAAAGGACTCTGATCATTTTTTCTATCAAAGATCACCATTTTCTAAAAAAGTTCCTTTTAATACTTTTGATACTTTTGTTAATAATAAGGAAATAAAAAATATTTTGCAATCTGAAAGTAGATATGGTCATTGCCACATCAATTCTATAGGATGCTTAAAATCTCTATCTTCATTTCCTTATGATGAAGTATATGTAGTTAGTGGAAAAATCCAAGGATCTAAATATCATTATTTCTATCATTCTTGGGTCGAAGTAACTATAGATAATGAGACAAGAGTCATTGATTTTAATAGAAATGTTATTATGAAAAAAGATGATTATTATAACATGAAACAACCAATCGTAATAAATAAAACTGATGTAGCAACAATTAATGAACTTTTTGCCTATGAAGATGCTTTTAAGCTTTACCTTCCAACAAACTTAGAAGTATATTTTAATAAGGAATTTATAAAAGATTTTGAAAAAAATAAAAGTTTAATCAAAAAATAGTGTAGAATATAAGTGAGGTGACTAATATGGAACGTCTTCAAAAATTGATAGCTCAGTCTGGTTACACATCACGCCGAAAAGCTGAAGAATTAATTATAAATAATCGTGTTAAAGTAAATGGAAAAGTTGCAAATGAACTTGGAACTAAGGTATCAGAAAAAGATATTATAGAAATAGATGGTAAAATTCTTGAAAAAGAAACTAAGGAATATTACTTATTAAATAAACCCCGTGGCGTTATTACAACAACAAGTGATGATAAAAATAGAAAAACAGTAATTGATTTAATTCCCACTGATAAAAGAATTTATCCTGTAGGTCGTCTTGATTATGATACAACAGGTGTTTTACTATTAACAAATGATGGTGAGTTTACTAATATTTTGATGCATCCTAGTAACAAAATTGAAAAAGTCTATACGGCTAAAATAAAGGGTATTCTTACTAAAGAGGCTAGTGATACGATAAGAAATGGTATTATGATAGATGAAGTTAAAGTTCAACCACTTCGTTTAAAAACTAAAAAAATTGACAAGAAGACTAATACTTCTATCGTGCAAATAATAATTACTGAAGGTAAAAATCATGAGGTAAAAAGAATCTTTGA
Organism: uncultured Bacilli bacterium; assembly: GCA_947624075.1. GTDB lineage: Bacteria > Bacillota_I > Bacilli_A > RF39 > UBA660 > CANRGD01. The sequence goes on from CANQIM010000031.1 coordinate 3,463, forward strand.
AAGTGTAGGGTATGAAGTCTTAAAATTAAAAAGGGAAAAAGTTGCTTTCTTTGATTTAAAAGATTTAACTTCTGGTGAGTATCGTAAGCTTACTCCTAAAGAAGTTGCTAAAGTCTATAGTTTAAAAAATTACGACAAAAAATAAAAGTCTCTTAGGACTTTTATGCAGCTTCTGCAATAGGTTCTTGGCTTCCTTCACCTTCTGCTAAAACAATAGCTCCAGTAGGACAAGAATCCATAGCATCTTTAACGCTTTGTTCTAATTCAACAGGAATTTCTCCTTTAATCTTGCAAGTTGATAAGCCGTTACCAGCATCAATTTCAAAAGCTTCTTCACAAATAGAAGTACAAGCTCCACAACCAATACAAGCATCTTGATTAACTATAACTTTCATTTTTTACCTTCCTTTCAATACTAATTATATAAGAAAAATAATTTTGCGTAAAGAATATCTTTTGTTTTTTTTTATATTATGCTAAAATTATACTAGGAAGGTGATTAGTGTGAAGAGAATGGATCGCTACAAAGATGAAAAAGCAACTTATCAAACATCAAGATCTGACAAGAATCAAGAGCTTTATCAAAATTTAGGTAGTAACGTTAGATACGCTAATTACTCTGATGTCATTAATGCTAATGCTTATGACATATCTAACTCTAAACAAGATTATTACACAAGGGAAGGCTATCAAAAATATCGCGAATACCCAGGTGCTATGCCGATGCCTGTTCCACCTTTAAAAAAAGAACTCGATGATTTCAATCGTTTATATCGTGATAATGAAAAGAAAGTTTACGATATAAATAGTGTTTTGGAACAAGCTAGAGAAAATAGAGTAGATGAATTAGATGAAAAAAGAAAATTAAAGAATGAAGATTATAACATCTTTTCTAAAACAAATAAAACAGAACTAGAAAGATTTCGCCGTGAAAGAACTAGAAAAGATGTTAAGCAAGATAATGAATTACGCGAATTTATTGATACCATCACTTCAAAGACTTTAGCTGGCGAATTAGATAAAGATACAACAGTTGATTTACTAAGTGATTTAATGGCAACCAATATAATGGACAAAGTTGATCCTCAAAAAGAAAAAGAGGAGGTCACTAAATCCCAAGAATTACATGATATAGAAGATTTAAAGAAACTACAAGAATTAACAAATACTAAGCTTCAAAAACCAAAAGAACCAACTGAAGAAATAACTGAATTTAAAGATGCTGATACTGATTTTTATACAAGAAGTATGGATCTTTCTGAAAAAGATTTTAATTTTTCTAGCAGTGATGTTGAAAAAAAGTTATCTCTTCCTGTAAAAATCTTCTTATTTTTCATAATTGTTATTGTAACAGTTGTTGTTGCTTATTTTGTTTATCAATACATTTAAAAATAGAAAATTATTTCTGTTTTTTTCTTTAAATGAGTTTTCATCTTTAATAAATTTATGATAATATATTAGTAGATGGCATTATATAACAGCTAAGGACAGTTTAGGATGTGGTAGTTTATGAATATAGAATTTATTGTTAATGATTATGCATTAGTATGGGCGCTTTTATTCCAAAAGTCAATATCAGAAACAATTTATGAATTAAAGCAACGTGTTTGGTTTAATTATAAAGAAGAATATAATAATCTTTATAAAGATAAAGAAATATTTTTAAAAGACTCTAAAAATTTTATTCCTAACAATGATCAGATATATAATACGATTATGGAAAGTAAGGAATATGAAAAAATACGTAAGCAAACTGAAAAATATCGTTTAGAAATAATGCAAATATGGGATAGCAAGAAAAAAGAAATAGCTGAATTTACGCAAAAAATGTTCAAACAAGATTTAGGTACTTATAAATTTTTAGTTGTTAGTAGTGAATTAAATATAATAGATACTGTAAAAGACGCTAATAACTATGAAAAGACATTTATAATAGGTGTGCCTATTGATAAGAAAGAACCAACTAAGATAATTCAAAATATTCTTATAGCTATATTTAACAAGGAAATTAAAAACTATTCTTTAACAACAGAAGAATTTAAAAAAGCCATTGTCGAGTTAGCAATAGTTAATGAGTTTTCAACTAATATGACTGGAAATAGTTGCTACAAAATGGGAGATGAAAGTCTACTTCCTTTAAAAAATTATCTATATCCTTATTGGTTAATGTTTTTAGGTGTGCCAAAAGAAGACTTTTTCAAATATATGATGCGTGATAATATACCATTTGATGCAGAAAAATATGCTTATGAAAAAGAACTTAAAAAGATGGATATTGAAGATTTTATTGACTTTTGTATCCGTAATAAAAGATATATTATTAGATCAACAACTACTATAAAAGTTTAAGTAAAAAACAAGGGGGCAGTACAATGGATGAAAAGATAAAAATATTATTAGATAAAATAAATATTGATAAAGAAAATTATCAATATTTTTCAGATAGTAAACTAACGAAGATTAAAATCAGTTCTAAAAACGACTCCTGGAATATTTTTATTGAAAAAGATGAGCTTTTACCAGTTGAAGTCCTTGAAGAATTATTTTCTAAGAGATATTTATTAGATGAAAAAGCTTCTTCTATAGAATTTATTTTTACTATAAAAAATCCTAATCTAGATACTTATATAAGTTATTATAATTATTTATTACAGATGTTAAAAGGATCTTTAAAAGTAGTAGAAATTTATGAAGATTGTCTCCAAATAGAAAATGAAGAATTACACTTAATTGTTGGAAATACTTATGAACAAGAAAAATTACAAACGGTTATAAATGAGATAAATAGCTTTTATCATAAACTTGGCTATATAAAAGATATTGGAATAATTGTTCATGAAGAAGATAAGATACTTGCAGAAATTCAAAATGAATTAGAAAATATTGAAATGCCTGTAAGAGCTAAAGAAGCAAAGACAGAGAGTGCTCCTAAAGAAAAAACTTATCATAAAGAAGCTAAAGATCCTAATAGTATAATTGGTCGAGGAATAAAAGATGAGCCTTTAAAAATAAAAACACTTTTGGGTGAAGATAATAATGTAACTGTTGAAGGCTTTGTTTTTGGTACTGATTATTTTGAATCAGCTAAAACTGATTTTAAGATAATTACTTTAAAAATAACAGACTATAGTGATAGTATTTATTGTAAAGTTTTTGTAAGAGATAATGATGAATATAAAAGACTATGTGGCGAATTAACAGAAGGTAAATGGTATAAGATAAGAGGCTATACTAAAAATGATCCTTTTTCTAAAGAATTAGTTTTAAATGCTAGAGATATTATTCCTATTACTAAAGAAACTAATGTCATTAAAGATAATGCTGAAAATAAGAGAGTAGAACTTCATGCCCACACTAAAATGAGTCAAATGGATGGCTTATGTGATGAAGTAGAATTAGTTAAACAAGCTATTTCTTGGGGTCATAAAGCTGTTGCGATTACTGATCATAATGGTGCTCAAGCTTTTCCTCATGTCTTTAATTATGTTACTAGTTATAATAAGGATTTAAAAGAAGGGCAAGAACCTTTTAAGGCTATATATGGAACTGAACTAACTATGATTGATGATGCAGTAGATATAGTTATTCGTCCAAATGATAAAATTATGTTAGACCAAACTTTTGTTGTTTTTGACTTTGAAACAACTGGTTTTAATGCTGGTGGAGCAGACTCTATTATAGAAATTGGTGCCGTTAAAATAAAAGATGGTGTTATTCTAGAAAAGTATGATGAATTAATTAATCCTGGGCGTCCATTACCTCAAAAGATTATTGATGTTACAAATATAACAGATGAAATGCTAGAAGGAAAAGATAATGAAGAAAATGCAGTTAAAAGGTTTGTTGAGTGGTTTGGCGATTGTCCAATGGTTGCTCATAACGCTAAATTTGATGTTTCCTTTCTTGAAATGGCCTATAAAAAGTATAATTTAGGTACTTTTACCAATCCTGTTATAGATACGTTAGAATTATCAAGAACTATGGATAATACTTATGCCAGACATTCTTTATCAGCTTTAGTTAAAAGATATGAAGTTCCTTGGGATGAATCAGCTCATCATCGAGGAGATTATGATGCTGAAGGAACGGCTTTAGTTTTTCATAAAATGTTAAAAAAGCTTTCTAATCGTAATATTGAAAAGATGTGTGATTTAGATAAATTAGTCAGTAAAGAAGAAATTCATAAATATGGTCGTGCTCATCACTTAAATATTTTAGTTCAAAATAAAAAAGGCTTGAAAAATCTTTTCCAATTAATATCACTTGCTAATACAACTTATCTTTATAAAACACCACGTATTTTACGTAGTGAAATTGAAAAACATCGTGAAGGTTTATTAATTGGTAGTGGGTGCTACGAAAGTGAAGTATTCACTGAAGCAAGATCAAAAAGTGAAGATGAACTATCTAATATTATAAGATTTTATGATTATGTAGAAGTTCAACCTTTAGAGTGTTATGATCATTTAATTCAAATGGGGGACTTTGGTACTAAAGTAGAGTTAGCTGCTCATCTTGAAAAAATAATTAGAGTAACAGAAGATGCTGGTAAAATAATTGTTGCTACTGGAGATGTTCATCATTTAAAAAGAGATGACAAAATATATCGTGAAATTATTGTTAATCAAAAAGTTCCAGGTGGAGGTAGGCATCCTCTTTGTAAGAGCAATATTAAAGAAATTCCTTCTAATCATTTCCGTACAACCGATGAAATGCTTGAAGACTTTAACTTTTTAGATCCTGAACTTGCTTATCGTCTTGTTGTTGAAAATACGAATAAAATAGCCGATATGGTTGAAATTGTTGAAGTAATTATTGATACTGGAGGTATTCCTTTTTCACCACGTGTTAAAAGTGATGATGGTAAGAGTTATCTTGATTGCCCAAGAGTTGTTACTGATTTGGTTTATACTAGAGCTAAAGATTGGTATGGTGAACCACTTCCACACTATATTGAAGAACGTATCGCTACAGAATTATATGGTGATGTTGTTTTGAAAACACTTAAAGAACAGTTAAAGGATGAAAATTTGTCGGAAGAAGAACTAAATGAAAAAGCTTTTCTAAAACTTCATGAAGTAATTTTACAAGGCTTTGATGCTGTTAAAGAGCTTATTGGTAATCATTTAAAGAAAACGAGTGAAGAAGAAATAAGTGAAGAAGAACTTCCTAAAAAAATAAAGAAAGTTTTAGGAGGAATTATAGGTGGAGGCTTTGACCCTATATATTTAATTGCCCAAAGATTAGTTAAACATTCTAATGATGAAGGCTACCTAGTAGGTTCACGTGGTTCAGTTGGTTCAAGTTTTGTCGCAACTATGATGGGAATTACCGAAGTTAATCCTTTACCAGCTCATTATCGTTGCACAAAATGTAAAATAAGTATTTTTGATGATGAAGATGGTAATTCCTTAGGTGCTACTTATTCTTCTGGCTTTGATTTACCGGATAAAGAATGTCCTAATTGTCATATTCCACTTTATAAAGATGGTCAAGATATGCCTTTTGCTACTTTCCTAGGCTTTAATGCTGATAAAGTTCCTGATATTGATCTTAATTTTTCTGATTTAAATCAAGCTAGTGCTCATGCCTATACCAAAGTTTTATTTGGCGATGATAATGTTTATCGTGCTGGAACTATTGGTACTGTTGCTGATAAAACAGCCTTTGGTTTTGTCAAGGGGTATCTAGAAGAAAAAGAAATAACTGATATGCGAACAGCTGAAATAGAAAGGTTAGCTATTGGTTGCACTGGCGTTAAGCGAACTACAGGTCAACACCCTGGAGGAATTGTTGTTGTACCTGATTATATGGATGTCTCTGATTTTACGCCTTTTCAATTTCCAGCTGAAGATGCAACTGCAGAGTGGCGTACAACACACTTTGATTATCACTCAATAGATCAGTGTCTTTTAAAACTTGATATTCTTGGTCATTCTGATCCAACCCAACTTCGTCTTATTCAAAATCAATCAGGTACAGATATAATGCAAGTACCACTTGATGATAAAGAAACAATGAGTATTTTCACATCAACAAAAGCTCTAGGCGTTACAACAGAACAGATTATGTGTAAAACCGGAACATTAGGTATTCCTGAGTTTGGTACACCTTTTACTATAAAATTAGTTGAAGATACTAAGCCTACTACTTTTGGTGAATTAGTTAAAATATCAGGTCTATCTCATGGTACTGATGTTTGGTTAGGTAATGCCCAAGAGTTAATTCAAAAAAATATTGTGCCATTTAAAGAAACAATTGGCTGTCGTGATGATATTATGGTTTATTTAATGTATCATGGACTCGAGCCAATTAAGGCTTTTAAAATAATGGAATTTGTTCGTAAAGGTCGGGCTAGTAAGCCTAAAGACCATGATCAATGGGTAGAGTATGAAGAGTTAATGAGGAAATCTGATATTCCTGATTGGTTTATTGGCTCTTGTGCTAAAATAAAATACATGTTCCCCAAAGCCCATGCTTGTGCTTATGTTATGAGTGCCTTTCGTATAGCTTGGTACAAAGTTCATATGCCTGTATATTTTTATGCTTCATGGTACTCATCAAAAGCAACTGATGTTGATGTTTCAGCTATGATAAGTGGTTATGAGACTAT
>CANQIM010000032.1 GCA_947624075.1 uncultured Bacilli bacterium
CAAAAGATTTTAGCTGAAAATTATCCTTTTGCTACCATAGAACCAAACGTTGGTGTTGTCACAGTTCCTGATGAGAGAATGGACAAATTAAAAGAAATGTATGACCCTAATCGTTTCATACCAACAGCTTACGAATTTACTGATATAGCTGGCCTAGTAAAAGGAGCAAGCCATGGTGAAGGACTTGGTAATAAATTTTTAGCTCATATAAGAGAAGTTGATGCTATAGTTGAAGTCGTAAGATGTTTCGATGATGGCAAAATAATTCATGTTGATGGAACGATTGACCCAATACGAGATATTGAAACGGTTAATCTTGAACTAACTATTGCTGATTTAGACATTGTTAATAACAGATTAGAAAAAGTAGCGAAAAAAGCTAGAACAACTAAAAATAAAGATGATATTTTAGAAGTAGAGGCTCTAGAAAAATGTAAAAAAGCTCTTGAAGAAAATAAACCGCTTCGTCAAATAAATTTAAGCGAAGAAGAACAAAAAATATTAAAATCTTACAGTTTCTTAACTTTAAAACCTATCATTTATTTAGCAAACATCAAAGAAAGTGAACTAGGACAAGCCGATAATGAATACGTTTTAAAGGTAAAAGACTATGCTAAAGCTGAAAATGCCCAAGTAGTAAGTCTATGTGCCAAGGTCGAAGAAGAATTAAGCGAACTTGATAAAGATGACAGACAAGAAATGTTAGAAGGGCTTGGTTTAGACAGCTCTGGCTTAGATAAATTAATTAAAGCAACTTATGATATTTTAGGATTAGCAACCTTTTTCACAACAGGAAAAGATGAAGTACGAGCATGGACATTTAAAAAGGGCATGACTGCTAAGAAATGTGCAGGAATTATTCATACAGATTTTGAAAAAGGCTTTATCAAAGCTGAAGTTATGTCCTATGATGACTTAATTAAATATGGTAGTGAATTAAAAGTAAAAGAAGCTGGTCGTGCTCGCCTCGAGGGTAAAGACTATCAAATGCAAGATGGTGACATTTGCTACTTTAGATTCAATGTCTAATAAAAATAAATAAAAAGGGTGATATAAATGCAATTAAATTTTAATTCCAAAAAGTCTCCAAAAGAGAAAAATTCTAAGAAAGAACTTTCTTCAAATCAAAGTTCTCAAGAAAAACCTTTATCAAATATAACTCCACAAGGTCTACAAACAGATACACAAAATCCATTAGGAGAACAACCAAATGCCACAGAAAATTCTCAAACATCATCTACAACTAACCAAAATTCTTCAAGTCAAAAACAAAAAAAAGAAGATGCTGTGCAAAATTATAAAAAACAAGTGGCCTTGAAAAAAGCTCAAGCTAAACAAGAAAGACTCAAACAAAAAAGAAACTTAAATATACATACTCAAGAGCAGTTTGAGGCTACACAATTAAGGCCTTTCCGTAACTGGAGTATTCTCTTTTTATTTTCCTGTCTTTTCTTTGGTATTAAAAGTTTTACAGCGACATATACTTTTGCTGGAATAGTTAGTATGATCCAAGTACTTTGTTTTTTATTAACAATTATAGTCAGTGAACGAAAACTTCATTTTTTTAATAAAGACTACTTACTTTTCTTTTTATTAGGAATCTTTTTAACTCCAGTATGGTTAATTTTGGCAATTATTTAAAATTTTGTAATCAAGTAAAAAATTTACTTCTCCATTCTAACTAGGAATTCTCTTTTTGCCTAAAATTTCCCTCTAAAATTTCTTTACAAACAAATATTTGTTTGCTATAATACAATCGAGTATTTTAATACTCCTTGCTATCTTTGATAGCCATATGTCCAAAAGGAGGTGCAATAATGAATAAATATGAAATTACTTTCATTGTTAGACCAGATATTGAAGAAGCTCAAATTAAAAAAGTTGCTGAAGATATGAAAAAGGTTTTAACAGATGGAAAAGCTACAATCGTTGAAGAAAAAGCAATGGGACAAAGAGAATTGGCTTATGAAATTAATAAATTTCAAACAGGTTACTACTATTTATATGTTGTAACATCACCAATCGAAACAATCAAAGAATTTGATCGTGTTGCTAGAATTAATGAAAATCTACTTCGTCATTTAATCGTTAAAGTAGAGGAAAAATAAGAGGTATTTTTATGAATAAAGTTTTTTTAATAGGAAGATTAACTAGAGACCCAGAATTAAGATACACAGGAAATAATACTCCAGTTGCTTCATTTTCTCTTGCTGTAAACAGAAATTTTTCTAATCAACAAGGTGAAAGAGAAGCCGATTTTATAAATATAGTTGTATGGAGAAAACAAGCTGAAAATGTTAAAAACTATTTATCTCAAGGAAGTCAAGTTGCTATCGATGGCCGTATTCAAACAAGAAGCTATGATGGTCAAGATGGACAAAAGAGATATGTTACAGAAGTTGTTGCCGACAATGTAGAATTTCTAGGCTCAAAAAATTCCTCAAATAATTCTAATAATAATCCAACTTCATCAAATAATACTGAACCAACTCCTTATGATTTTGGTGATGCACCAGAGTCAAAAGGAACAGATATCGACAGTAATCCATTTGCCGATTTTGGAGCCAGTATTGAAATTAGTGATGATGAATTACCATTCTAATAAGGAGGAAACAAAATGGCAGAATTTAATCGTAGAAAGAAAAAAGTTTGTATGATGTGTGCTGGAAAAACTGTAGATTACAAAGATCCAGAAACATTAAAAAGATATATAAATGAAAAAGGTAAAATAGTACCTAGAAGAATTACTGGAAACTGTGCTCTACATCAAAGACATATTTCAAAAGAAATTAAAAGAGCAAGAGCTATTGCCTATTTACCTTATGCAAGATAATTATTATCTATAAACTATCTATAAATTAGGTAGTTTTTTTTCGTCTTAAATCCAACTTTTTCCTTCTTTCTTTTATTAGACAAAAGCAATTATTTATTATATAATAAATATGTACTTTAAAGGAGGACTAAATGGGGATAATTGATGAACGTAAAAAGCTCAATAGAAAAATACGCCATGCTAAGAATATTTTCTTGATGGCCCACAAAGATTTAGACTTAGATGCTTTGGGTAGTTCTATTGGCATGTATATGATACTTAAGCGTAAAAGAAAAAATTGTTATTTAATTATAGATGATAAATTTCATGAATTAGGAGTCGAAAAAGTTCTAAGAGAATTAGAAGGATGTATTGAAATTATAAAGAGTGAAGCCATTGATAAATATCTACATCCAACAGAACGTAAAAATCTACTTATAATACTTGATACTAATAAGGAAGAATTAGTTCAAAGTCAGCAAGTTTTAAAGAAAATTACTAATAAAATGATTATAGATCATCATGATACAGGAAAAACAACCATAAAAGATGCCTTACTAATAAATGATACTGAAGTATCTAGTGTTTGTGAAATGATTACTCAATTAATTGAATATTATGATGTTCAACTAGAGTCTTACTATGCTACAATTCTTCTAGCTGGTATTGTACTAGATACAAATAACTTTACTTTAAAAACAAAACCAGAAACATACTACTCAGCCTATTATTTATCAAGTTTAGGGGGTAGTGCCAAAAAAGTTCAATATTTATTGAAACAAGATATAAATGAATATACCGAACGTCAAAAGCTTTTAGCTGGAATTGAAACTATAAATGGTAAAATTGCTTTTACAAAAGCTACTCCATACACTATCTATCGTCGTGAAGATTTAGCTAAAATTGCTGATACATTATTATTTTTTAACAACATTGAAGCATCCTTTGTCATAGGTAAAATAGGCAAAGATACAGTGGGAATAAGTGCTAGAAGTCTTGGAAACTATGATATAAGTAAAATTTTAGAAAAATTAGGTGGAGGTGGCGACAATTATAATGGTGCTGCCAAATTTGAAGATACAACAATAAGTAAAGTAGAACAAAATCTTAAAAAATATTTAAAAGAAGATCAAGAATAAAATCTTCAAAAGAATAGATCTAAAAACTTAAAAAAATAAAAGACTAAAAGAAATTTTGAAAAAAGAATCAAAAGACTCTTTAATAATTGCCAAAATAAACATTATCTATTACAATATGTCTTAAACATATGAAAGGACTGAGGCTTAAATGGAAGTAATCTTTTTAAAAGACCTAAAAAATCAAGGAAAAAAAGGAGAAATTAAAAATGTTAAGGATGGCTATGCAGAAAACTTTTTAATAAAAAATGGCTATGCTACCAAGAAAACAAAAGAATCTTTAGCCAAACTTTCCCATGAACAGGCAAAAAAAACTGAAGAGGACGGAAAAAATAAAAAAGAAGCTCTTGAACTAAAAGAAAAGTTAGCAAAAGTAACCTTAGAATTTAAAGTAAAAACTGGTGAACAAGACAAAGTCTTTGGAAGTGTTAGTGTAAAACAAATTAAGGAGTCTCTAACAAATCTTGGCTATAAAATAGAAAAAAACGCCATAGACATAGTTAATCCTCTTGCAACTTTAGGCTTTCATACTGTCAAAATAAATTTATATAGTAATATAATTGCTGAAATAAAGGTTCATTTAATAAAACAATAAGGGAGGTGTAAGCATGCCAACTACAAAGAATTTACCAAATAATTTTGAGGCTGAACAATCTGTCTTAGGAGCTTGTTTTCTATCGCAATATGCCTTACAAAAAGCTACTGAAAATCTTACAGCTGATGCTTTTTATAATGAAAAAAATGGTAAAATTTTTTCAGCTATGACAGCCTTAATGGAAGAAAAAACTCCCATCGATTTAACAACGATAACTAGTTATCTAAAAAATAAAAATGAACTAAACGTCGTTGGTGGAGTAGAGTATTTATCAGAAGTTTTAAACTTTGTTCCTACTGCTGCCAATATTGACTACTATATAAAAGGTGTTGAAGAAACAGCTATTTTGCGAAATTTAATTGAAACGGCAACTGAAATAGCATCAGATGGTTATCGCAGCGATGAAACAGTAAACGAAATTTTAGATAACTCTGAAAAGAAGATCTTAAATATAGTAAAAAATCGTAAATCAAGCGAATTTAGAAGTATAAAAGATGTTTTAGCCAAAACCCAATCTGATCTTGAACGTCTTTCTGAAAATAAGGGTGAAATTACAGGACTTGCAACTGGCTGGTATGACTTTGATCGACTAACAACAGGCTTACATCCTAATGAATTTATTATTATTGCTGCTCGTCCAGCTATGGGTAAAACAGCTTTTGCCCTAAACCTAGCAACTCATGTAGCTATGCAACAAAAGAAGTCTGTCGCTTTATTTAACTTAGAAATGAGTGCCGAACAATTAGCTATGCGTATTCTCTCATCTCTTGGTCAACTTGACGGCTTCAAATTACGTACAGGTAACCTTGTTAATAATGATTGGAAAAGAATTAATGAAGCAGCTTCTCGTTTAGCTAACACAAACATGGTAATTGATGATACACCAGGAATAACAATAGGCGAAATAAGAGCTAAATGTCGTCGTTTAGCTAGTAGTGAACAAGGCTTAAGTCTAATTGTTATCGATTATCTTCAATTAATATCAGGTGGCAAAAACTATGGCGCTAATCGTCAACAAGAAGTTTCTGATATTTCTCGTAGTCTTAAAACACTAGCCATGGAACTAAATGTTCCGGTAATTGCCCTATCTCAATTATCTCGTAGTGTTGAAGGTCGTGAAGATAAGCGTCCCCTAATGAGCGACTTACGTGAATCTGGATCTATTGAACAAGATGCTGATATAGTAGCGTTCTTATATCGCGATGATTATTACAACAAAGAAGCTCGTAGCGAAGATAATAACAGTATTAGTGAATTAATCATAGGTAAGCATCGTAATGGTCCAACAGCTACAATTGAATTGTTATTTAAAAAAGATACATCTACGTTCTTAAATCTACGTAAAGATAGAACTAATATGGAGGAAAATAAAGAATGAAAAGATTTAAAATACTAATAATCCTAATTTTATTAATATCACTTTTTACTTCTGTTGGTTTTAATACCATATCACTAGAGCCAAAAAATGTCTATCATGTATATTTAAAGGGAAAATCACTAGGATTAATAACATCTAAAGAACGTCTAGAAGATTTTATTAATAAAAAGCAACAAGAAATAAAAGATAAATATAAGGTATCAAAAGTCTACTTACCAGAAGATTTAGATATTGTCAAAGAAATAACGTATTCTAATGATATTAAAGAAGTAGAAGAAATTTATAATGAAATAAAAGATATATCACCCTTTACTATTAAAGGCTACATGATAAAAATTAAAGGTATTGATACTAAAGATAATACTGGTCGCACTGTAAAAGGTCAAACGAAAATAATTTACTGCCTTGATAAAACAATGTTTGAAAATGCCGTTCAAAAAACAGTAAAGTCTTTCATTCCAGAAAGTGATTATAATGCTTATGCTGAAGGAACTCAAAAAGAAATAGAAGATACAGGAAGTATAATAAAAAATATCTACATTGAAAATAAAATAACAATCAAAAAACAAAACATTCCTGTTGATAAGACAATTTATCAAACAGAAGAAGAACTAACAAAGTATCTACTATTTGGAACTACTGAAAAACAAGCAACTTATATTGTAAAAAAAGGTGATACAATTCCAACTGTTGCCTTCAACAATAAGTTATCAACAGAAGAATTTTTAATTGCTAATACTAATTTTACTGATGAAAATAGTTTACTATCACCTGGACAAGAAGTAACTTTGGGTATAATCAAACCTCAATTTAATGTTATAGAAGATGACTACGTAGTTTTACGCCAAGAAAAGAATTTTACTACTGAAACTCAATATGATAATGATAAATATACAGATTACTCACAAGTAATACAAAATGGTATGAAAGGTGAAGAAAAAGTTACCCAAAGAGTAATAAAAAAGAATGGAGAAACCATAGCTTTAACAAATATTTCTACTGAAACTTTAAAAGAACCTGTAACTGAAATAATTGTTAAGGGTACAAAACCAACGACTTTTTCTGGTGGTTATGGTGTTCCTGTACCTACGAAAGGTCAATGGGGATGGCCTGCAACTTGTGCTAATATAACTAGTCCATTTGGTTGGCGTTGGGGAACTCTTCATGATGGTACTGATATTGCTGGATGTGGTTATGGTTCAAACATTTTTGCTGCGCAAGCAGGTACTGTTGTTCAATCAAGTGTAAAACAAGACAATGGTCAATTCATTACGATAGATCATCATAATGGTTATTATACGATGTATGCTCATTTATGTAATGGTTGTCGTTATGTAAAAGTAGGCGATCACGTTGAAAAAGGTCAAGTAATTGGTGGTATGGGAATGACAGGTGCTGCTTCTGGTATTCATGTTCACTTTGCTATTTGGTATGGTTATCCTTATCGTGGAGGAATAGCTCAAAACGCTATGAATTTCTATTAAAATGAAAATCAAGTTAATTGCCAGTGGCTCAAAAGGAAATTGTTCAATCATTTTATGCGAAAATACAAATTTAATTATTGATATGGGAATTTCCTACTTAACTCTAAAAAGATGTTTAGAAGAAAATTCCCTTTCTTTTTCGTCATTTGCTGGTATACTAATAACCCATAACCATGCCGACCATATTAAAGGTTTAACTTCTCTAATTAAACATACCAATCTACCTGTGTATATACCTCAAGAAATGTATGCAGGACTTCAAAGTGTCTTACCTATAGAAAGATGCCATTTTATAAACGACTTGTTTGCAATAAATGATGTAGAAATAGAACTAATTCATACTTCTCATGATGCTCCATATTCTGTAGGCTACATTATTACTTCTCATGATAAAAGTATAGTCTATGTAACAGATACAGGCTATATTAATAGAAAGTACTTGCAAAAAATGCTAAAAAAGGATGCCTATATTATTGAAAGTAATCATGATGAAGTTATGCTTATGGATGGTCCTTATCCTCGCTTTTTAAAAGAAAGGGTTATTAGTGACCATGGACACCTATCTAATAAAACAACAGCAAAATATTTAAAAAATATAGTGGGAGAAAATACCAAGTATATTGTTTTAGCGCATTTGAGTGAAAAAAATAACACAGAAGAATTAGCCCGTCAAGCTATTATTGATGAAGATATAAGTAAAGATATAACAGTGTTAGTAGCAAATCAACAAGATGGTAGTCCCATGATTGAGGTGTAGCCTAAAAAAATAACAAATTTCATGACTATGTGCACCTTGAGCGAAGTGAAAGGAATGTGTAGTTTATATGAAAATAATTGCCGTAGGAACCATAAAGGAAACATATTTGAAAGAAGCCCTTACAGAATATAAGAAAAGATTAAGCAAATATACCAATTTAGAAATAATAGAAGTAAAAGATGAAGGTCTAGTAGATAAGGACAAAGCCCTTTTCTTAGAAGCTGAAAAAATAAAAAAGCATTTATCAGCAAAAGATTATTTAATAACGCTAGAAATAGAAGGAGAGGAATTAACATCCCCAAGTTTTGCTAAAAAACTCCAATCGATTTTAATTGAAAATAGTAATATTACATTTATTATTGGTGGAAGTTATGGTCTTGCAAATGAAATAAAAAATATGGCTAAACTTCACTTGTCATTTTCAAAAATGACTTTTCCTCATCAATTATTTAGAGTTCTTCTTTTAGAGCAAATATATCGTGCTTATAAAATTAATAATAATGAAAGTTATCATAAATAGGAGGTTCATATGATTGGAAATACGTGGGACAGTTTATTAAAAGAGGAATATAAAAAAGCCTACTTTACAGACTTAATAGCTTTTATCAACAATGAATATAAGACAAAAACAATTTACCCCAAAAAAAATGAAGTATTTAATGCTTTTCGTTATACTGATTATAAAGATGTCAAAGTTGTAATTTTAGGACAAGATCCATATCATGGCCCTAATCAAGCAGAAGGCTTATCTTTTTCCGTAAGTAACGAGGTTTTAAAGCCACCTTCACTACAAAATATTTTTAAAGAGCTTGAAACTGATTTAGGAATTCCGTTTCCTAAAAAAAATTCCTTAAAGCCTTGGGCTAAGGAAGGAGTTTTACTCTTAAACGCCGTTTTAACAGTCGAAGCTCATACACCAACATCTCACAAAAATCATGGTTGGGAAACTTTTACAGATGAAATTATAAAAATCTTAAACAAAAAGACTACTCCAGTTGTTTTTATCTTATGGGGTAGTTATGCTCGAGCTAAGAAAAGTTTAATCACAAATCCGATACATTATGTTCTAGAATCTGCACATCCGTCACCATTTTCAGCATATAACGGTTTCTTTGGAAGCAAACCATTTTCTAAAACAAATCAATTTTTAAAAGACCATGGTTTAAAAGAGATAAACTGGTCAATCGAATAAAGATAGACTTATTAACCAAAATAAAATCAAGCTAAACAACGAGTTAGCTTGGTTTTTCTATTGATAATTTATTTTGTCAAAAATAACTACTAGAAAATAAGTTTGTTCTAAAACAACCTCTTAAAGTTCATCTTTTGTCCCAATACTTTTTAATTTTGTGCTTGAACAGCTGTAATAGCTACTACACCAATTATATCATCAACACTGCATCCACGAGACAAGTCATTAACTGGAGCCGAAATGCCTTGACAAATAGGGCCATAAGCTTCAGCCTTAGCAAGTCTTTGCACTAATTTGTAGCCAATATTACCTGCATCTAAATCTGGAAATATTAACACATTTGCCTTACCAGCAACACTACTCTTAGGTGCTTTTCTCTTTGCAACTTCTGGGACAATCGCTGCATCTAATTGAAATTCACCATCTATATTATAACTAGGGTATTTCTCTTCAGCCAGCTTAACAGCAGTACTAACTTTTTGCACATCAAGATGATTACTACTACCCAATGTTGAATGCGAAAGCATTGCAATAA
>CANQIM010000033.1 GCA_947624075.1 uncultured Bacilli bacterium
CTGAAAATCACCCCAGTTATTATTCCTATTCTATACCCTATTATAGCGATTTTTTAGAATTTTTACAATAATAATTACATAATTTTTGTTACTTCGAAAATTTATTTATCTGATTTTATTAACTATTATAAATTAATTATTTTAGAAAATTTTTATTTATTTGTACTAGACCATTTTTTATACTTAGCATATTTTATAATGGTGATTGATATTTTATTAACATGGTTTTTGCACATTAGCCCTGTTTGTCAAGCTTTAATAGCAGGAATTTTTACTTGGAGTGTTACTTTATTTGGAGCAGCAATTGTCTTTTTCTTTAAAAAAGTTAATAAAAGTATTATGGATGCGTTATTAGGCTTTTCGGCAGGTGTAATGGTAGCAGCATCATTTTGGTCATTGCTCAATCCAGCTATTGATATGGCAAATGAATTAAATATGAAGTCATGGTTGGTTGTTTTTATAGGCTTTTTTACAGGTGGATTATTACTATTTTTAGGGGATAAATTTTATACTTTGTTCTCTAAGAAAAAGACAATAAAAACTGATAAGAAAAAGCGTTGTATGATGCTAATATTTTCCATTGTACTTCATAATATACCTGAGGGATTAGTTGTAGGATTTGCATTTGGAGCAGCCGCTTACGGATTTAGTGGTTCTACGATTGCTTCGGCAATTACATTGGCCGTTGGTATAGGTCTACAGAATTTTCCAGAAGGAAGTGCTGTTAGTTTACCACTTAGAAGAGAAGGAGTATCAAGGGGTAAGGCTTTCTTTTATGGACAATTAAGTGGAATTGTAGAGCCTATTGCCGCTGTTATTGGAGCTATATTAGTTCTAAAAATACAAGTATTATTACCATTTATGCTTTCTTTTGCGGCTGGTGCTATGATTTATGTAGTTGTGGAAGAATTAATTCCTGAAAGTCAAAGTAACACTAGAAAAGATTTAATGGCTTTATTTACTTTGATTGGCTTTTCAGTAATGATGATTTTAGATGTTGCATTGGGATAACAAAAAGACTTTGTAAGTGAAAAGTTCACTGCAAGTCTTTTTTTAGGATGTTATTTTTTTAAATACAATTTTTCGCCTTTTTTTAGATAAATACCGTAAAGATCTGTTTTTGGACAAGTGAAAATAAGTTGTGGCGTTGATGCTTCAGTGGATGGTTTGGGTTGTGTTTCTTGTTCAGTGTTAGTTTGTGGCGCTTTATTTTCTGAAGATGGTTCTATTTGTGGTGGTGTAATTTCAGCTTTAGGTGGTTCGGTTTTAGGAGGTGTATCTTCTAATATTTCTACTTCAATTTTTTTAAAGTTATAGTTGTGATTGTCAATAACTTTTGTGTCATTATTAATCCAAAGACATTCTTCAGGTTTTTTTCCATTATTTATAGACCAATAACCTGCTTTATTTTTTGTCCAACCACTACCTGTAAATTTTCCTTTGGCACATTCTATATGACAGTGATTACCTGTTGCATTACCTTTAGTTCCTTCCGAGTAAAATACTTCATTTTGAGAAATTCTTTTGCCTACAAATAAATTGCTTACATCATTGGCATGAGCAAAGAGAATGGTCATGTAATCGATTGTACCATCTGGATACTCAACTTTATCACTACTTTCTAACCAAACTTCGTTAGCATCATTTTGATAAACTTTTTTGATAATCCCCGTAAATGGTGCATAGATTGCCTCTACAGAAGTATCTGCCCCTGCTTCATCAATGGCATAGCTATATAGATGTGAGCCTTCATTGTAGCCTTGAGTAATGCGCATATTTTTGCTAGGGTATATAGGTTTTTCCATTACTCAGCCTCCTTATTGATAATATTTTCCTCTGGAATTATTTCTTCTTCTTTTTTTGCTGTTATTTTACTATATGGTGCAATTTTTCCTTCTAGCGTCTTGTAAATCGTATCTGCTCCAAGAAAGGAAAATAGTCCAACCCAAAGACTTGTTGGAAAAGTAATATCAGTAAAAGTTATGCAAAAAAGATAACCAATTACTATATTGACTATTAAGGAATATAAAGTAATGAACTTGCTTTTTTTAAAATGTTTTTTAGTTTTTTGGACAAAGGTACAAGTAATGGCACTTAATGTAACAGAGATGGCTAATATTTTTTGTAAAAAGTTTAAATTTAACATAATTCCCTCCTCAATTTAATATATGCGTGGTAAATTTTAGAAACAATTAATTCAACTAGAAAAAAAGAAAATTATTTGTTAAGAATTTTTTGAGCAAAAGAAAAAGTCCAAAATTGGACTTTTGGAAACATTGAAATATTAACGTTTTGAGAATTGAGGTGCACGACGTGCTTTCTTTAAACCTGGTTTCTTACGTTCTTTCTTACGTGAATCTCTAGTAATCATTCCTGCTACTTTAAGAGTTTTTCTAAAACTATTTTCTGAATCAGCTGGTGTAGTAGCGTCATATTGAAGTAAAGCTCTAGTGATTCCTAAACGGATTGCTCCTGTTTGTCCTTGGAAACCACCACCACTTACTTTAGCATCTACATCAAACATTTCAGCTGTATTTGTTAAAACTAATGGTTGAGATAGGTCCATTACACAAATTTCTGATGGAAAATATTCTCTTACATCTCTGCCATTAACAGTTATTTTGCCTGTTCCTGATGTTAATGTAACTCTTGCAACACTAGATTTTCTGTGACCTGTTCCAGTATATACTCTTTTTTCTTCTTTTGCCATAACCTATCCTCCTACTTAACTTCAAGCACTTCTGGTTTTTGTGCTTGTTGTTTATGTTCACTACCAGCATAAACAAATAATTTTTTAGCCATTTGTCTTCCAAGTCTATTATGAGGAAGCATACCTTTAACTGCTCGTTCCATCATTTCAACAGGATACTCTTCACGCATAACTTTAGCTGTTCTTTCTCTTAAACCACCTGTATACATAGAGTGATTATAATACATTTTGTTTTCTAACTTGTTACCAGTTAAATTAACTTTTTCAGCATTAATGATTATAATGTTATCACCACAATCAATGTGTGGAGTGTAAGTTGGTTTATGTTTTCCACGTAAATATTTAGCTGCAAGGGAAGCAACACGACCTAAAGATTGTCCTTCAGCATCGATTACATACCATTTGCGTTCAACTGTTTCTTTTTTTTGCATATAACTTGTCATAATTTTCTCCTTTTACTTAAACTAGACTTTCCCACGGTCTAATTTATGTGGGGATTTAAATGTACCGATTAAAATTATACTAAAAAAAGTATTAAAAATCAATACTTTTTAACACTTTTTTCTAAGTTATGTCAAACCATTTTAGAGGTGTTTTTTGTCGTTAATTCTTTTTCTAAAAGACCTAATTTTTGTAAAGCTATTTCTAACTCTTCATCAGATAATGATTCAACATAACTTTCAGCAACAGAAGCAGAAGCATACTTTCTTATAAGAGCATCATGTCGAGCTTCTTCAGTGTAGTTCGTTGTAAATAATGCAGCATAAGAACCAATTGTAGTTGAAGCGTGTTTTTTGTTGATGCTTCCATCTTCATTTAAAGTAAAATCAGTAGTTCCTAAAGATGTAATTGTAGGTGTTGAGATAGTAGTAGTTTTAAAAAGAGAACCCATATTAACACTTTCCTTTCTGTTTAGCTATCATATTATTGGTAGATTTTTGTTTTTCGATTAATTTGCGTAATTGTTGTAACTGTTCAATTGTTTCAACATTTGAAATTATATCATCAATAGTTGGAACGTCTTCTAATTCACGATGTTTATCAGCTATTAATTTATTAGCTTCAGCATATTTAGTACTATTTCTTTCTATTTGAGCTTCTTGAATTTTTCGAAGTTTATCTTCTTTTTCTTTAAAACGATAAATATTATGATTTTGAATATTTATACATTGAAAATTGATAAAGGCACTAAATAATTCGAATGGAATTATAATAGCAGCTTGTCCTATACCTAAGCAGCTAATAATTAAAAGGCAGCAAATAATTATAATATCACTTTTAAGACCTCTTTTATGAACATTTTTATTCCATTCTAAATATCTTATTATTTCTAAAGGTCTATTTGAATTCATATGATAATTTCTATTTATTTCACGATGAAATTCTTTATGAGATAGTTTTTTTTGATAATTAGCAGAGGCAATAACTTTTTTTCTTTCTATATCAGAATGAAGTTTTTTTAATTTTTTTCGTTTTTGCCAATCAATTAATTTATCACTATATTTTAAATAATTAGGACAAACTGTCTTTAAGACTTTATACTTTATGTCTTCAACTTTAAAGACAGCTTTTTGGAATTTACTAGCCCCTAGTTTTTCAGTTAAAAAAATTTTGTCACTATAGGTTAGTTCTTTTTTCATAAGTCTATTAATTAAAGGATGATTGCTTTCAAACCTTTTTACTGGACCTGGAAAATTTTTTTCTAAGAATTCAGCTACCCCCATAAACTTCCCCTCTTACTTCTTAATGGCTCATATTATAGCATAAATTCGTTATTTTATCAATAGAAAAAGCAGAAGATGTCTGCTTTTAGCTAATGGCTATTTTTCTGAAACTTATTTTCTTTTTTAACAAGAACTTTTGATTTATCTAGTTCGCTTTCTTTTAAAGCTATTTTTTCTTTAAAATTTGCTAGTTCAGAATCAGAAAGTGATTCTATAAAGGTTTCACTAATGAGATGATTTTCATAAGAATCTTTAGGAGCACAACCTAGAAGTGAACTCAAAAGAGCACAAGTGGTAACTGTTTCGTTAAAATCTTCATCATCACAAAGGGTAGTTGTTGTTGTTAATAAAGTAGCGAGCTCTTGATTAGATATTATTAGCATATTATTCACCTTCTTTAAAAGTTATATTTGTTAAATATAAACCTTCAGCTGCTGCTGTTTTACCTGACTTACTACGATCTTTACTTAGCAAAATTTTTTCCACAGTTTCTGGGGAAATTTTATTTTCACCTACTCTTATCAAAATACCAACCATATTTCGTACTTGATAACGTAAAAAGCCATCTCCAATAAAAGTAAATATTATTATATCATCCTTTGTAGTAATTTCAGCTTTAGAAATAGTTCGAATGCAATTTTCTTTTTCTTTGTTTTCAGTTACAAAAGCGCGAAAATCATGTGTACCTAAAAAATATTTAATAGCTCTTTGCATTTGCTTTAAATCTAGTTCATGGTTATATTGGAAGACATAATTTCTTTGAATGGGATTGTATTCACCAGTATTTAAATAATAATTATATTCTTTCTCTTTAACGTTGTAGCGAGCATGAAAAGTCGATGAAACCTTTTTAGTTTCAATTACATGGATATCTGGTGGTAGATTGCTATTTAAAGCTCTTTTTAGATTTTTTTCTGTAATAGAGATATCAATATCACAATGGGCATATTGACATAGCGCATGAACTTTTTTATCAGTACGTCCAGTAGCAGTTAAAGTAGTTTTCTTACCAGCATTGACTTTAGTTAAAGCAGCTTCTAGCCTTTCTTCTATAGTGTTTTTGTTAGGTTGCTTTTGAAATCCAGAGTAAGCTGTTCCATCATAACTAAATTTAATTAAAAAACGCATAATTATAGCCCTTTCTAGACATGTTTATAAATGTCTTTTATAATATCACGAATATCTTGATGATAATCTATCTTTACTTCTTTTTTCTTTTTCGCAAGATATGTAAATTCTAAAATTGGAGGAAGAGTAATTTTATTTTTTTTAAGCAATTCAACTTCTTGTAGTACTTCTTTTGTAGGACCTTCTAGTAAAATACCTGTTTCCGTTAAGATAATTAAACTTTTACAATATTTATATAAGTAAGTAGTATTTTTAGAAGCAAATATTAGTGTTTTTTGGTACTTTTCTTGAATTTTTAAAAGTAAGCGCATAACCTTTTTTTCATTTACTAAATCAAGTCCTAAAAATAACTCATCTAAAATAATAATGTTAGGATTTTGAAGTAAAACGGCTGCTAATAAAAGAAGTTTTTTTTCTAAATAAGATAAACTTTTAAGTTGCCTATTAAGATAAGAAGAATTTAGTCCAACTATCTTTAGAGAATCCCTTATTTTTTTAGAAACATCTGTGAAAGATAATTCTTTTAATTTTATTTCATTAAGTAAGTATTGTTGACTAGTTAAATGATAAAATGATTCATCAACATCTTGGGGAAGTAAGCCTATTCTTTTACGAAATACTTTGATATTTTCTTTAGTAACTTTGTTATCACCTAGATAAAGTGTTCCTTTTTCAAGAGTATTTAAGCATAGAAGAGAAATAAATACATCTTTGGTAGGTCCAGTTATGCCAATAATAGAATTATTTGGGATAGTGAGGTTTAATTTATTATTTAAAAAATTATAATCTTTGAAAATTATTTCCATAATTTATCAACCATCCTATTCATATCAAGTTCTACTTTTTCAACTAAGTTATAATCTTGCAATTTTACTGATAAATCAACCATGAATGGTAGTTGCAAACCTATTTTGTTTAGAACATTATCTTTGATTAAAATATCAAGAGGCTCTCCTTCTAAAAATACTTTACCATTATAAACTATGTATAAATAATCAGTAAAAAGTGTTTCTTCTAGATTACTTGTAGTCATTATTATTGTCAATTTTTTTATATCTTGATATTTTTTTAGACAAGTGATTATCTCTTTAAATTCCTCTTGTGAAAAAAAAAGGCTGATATCATCTAAAAGAAGAACTTTAGGGCAGTTTATTAAAATAAGTAATAATTTTATTTTGATAAGCTCTTTTAGAGATAAATCATGAAAAGAAACATTTTTTAATTTAGATAAGTGAAAATTTTTTAATAAATAGTTGTATTCTTCTTTGTTAGCTTTAGTTAAATAAGATAAAATTTCTGCATCAAGTGTTTCATAAAGAAAATGCAACTCTTCAGGAATAATGCTTTGCACGGACTTAAAGTAATCATCAATATTATTTTCTTCAATAATTTTATCTTTAAAAAATAAGTTCTTATTAGGAGATATTTCGCCACTTAAAATTCTTATTAATGTTGTTTTACCACAATTATTTGGACCTGAAAGGGAAATAAACTTTTGTTTTGGAAAAGAAAGACTTAGATTTTGAAAAAGATCTAAATAATTTAAATTTTTTAATTCCAAAAATTTTTCCATAAACTACTCCTTTATATATTACTTAAAACTAATTTTTTAGCTACCTCGCTATCTTTCTTGCTTTCTATTAAACTTGGAGACAGTTTTACATCCGCAAAGCTCTTATAAACATAGCCACTAGCTACAAGCCAAAGAGCATCTTTTAAAAATTCTTGATCTTGAACCAATCTAGCTAAAATTTCTGCAGTAGAATAATTTTCATACATATCAATGTGATCAAGTATTGATTCTATATCTTCTGCATATTCATTAGCGCTATTTTTGTAATCAGTTTTTTCATAAATATATTTAGAAGTAGCATAATCAATTTTACCAATTTCTAGTAAAAGAGAAATAGCATTTTCATAGTCTAGCTTAATAAGGTTACGAATGTAGCCTAAAACGTTTGCTAATACGCCTCCTTTAAATTCAATACCCATTATTTTTTCTTGATATTGTTGCTTTTCATCTATATAGTTAATTATGGTATCAATATCAACCATATTTCCATAATCTCTCATATCTTCATCATGTACAGGAAAAAGATAACTTAAAAAGGCATTTTCTGATTCTGTTAATGACTTCATAATAATAGATTTTCCTAAATATGATAGTGTAGAGAATTCATATGAAGAACGTAACATTTTATAAAATAAATTAGGATCTTCACAAACTACTTCAAATAAGTCATCAAAGTTTTCTAGGTCACTTAAAATGCCAAATACTTCTTCATCTAAATCACTATTAATACATTCTTTCTGTCGATATGAATACATTTTATAAGCATCTAAATAAGAAACTATTAATAAATAGTTAACAACAATTTTATTTAGATCTATTTCATCATCGGCACTTTCACTATAAAAGTCATAAATATTTTGAATATTTGAAGCTATTGAAACATTGGTATCTAAGCCTAAGTTAGCTCCGTTTTCAACCCAACTTTCTACAATTTCACGAATTTTTGTATTATTATTTTCCATAACCTTTTCCCCCTAAAGTTAATTAATTTTATTTACGTTTTCTTTTTTGAATATGATAAATTACATATAGTAAAAATTTTTCTGAAACAAAGCGACTAAAAAATTTAGCTAGTTTCATTTTGATGCCTGGAATAATTAGCATTTTATTTTTAAACATTTTTTCTAAAGCATAACTTGCTACAAAATCACTTGATAATGGTTTTACAGCAAAGTCAACATTAGCAACATTATTAAAATTAGTAGCAACTGGTCCAGGACATAAAACAGAAATGTGGACATTATTTTTCTTTTGCTTTTCTTCATAGTATAAAGCACATGTTAATTGATAAACATATGATTTAGTAGCATAATAAGTTGCCATTAATGGACCAGGTTGAAAGGCAGCAGATGAAGCAACGTTTAGAATATAACCAAAATTCTTTCTTTCCATATCTTTTAAAACAGATTTTGTTAAAATATGAACAGCTTTAATATTAGTGTCAATCATATCTAACTCCTTATAAAGATCTGTTTCACTAAAGAAACCAAAGTCACCATAACCAGCGTTATTTATTAAAATATCAATATCTTCCTTTTTGATAAAGGCATACAACTCTTTTACTTTTTGTTCATAAGCTAAATCGGCAACAATTATTGTTACTTTTGTTTTTAAAGATTCTTGAACTTCTTCAAGTTTTCGTCTATTTTTAGCAACTAGAATAAGTTCATATTTTTGTTGAGCAAGTATTTTGGCAAAAGATAAGCCTATTCCTGAAGATGCTCCAGTAATTAATGCTTTCATAGTCCACCTCTAATCACTTCTTCTTTAATTAAATTATACAATAAATAGAGAAAAAAAAAAAGACAGATATATTTGATAAACATTAATTACGTTTATTATAACTATCTTTTAAAAATTGGATATGATGTTAAAGAAATGATAATATATAATTTCAATTTTAGAAATTTTATATGAATAATTATTTTGCTTTTTGCTTAGCTTTTATATAATTTTTATTAATTATTTAGTTCTTCGCCACATATAAACTGTTATATAAGGATCTTGTACATTTATTGCAGTTGGGTTGGATGAACCTGCTGAACCGCTTGTTATCTTTGTATCTTCAGTAGTTAATTTTGGAATTGTCATAGTTATGTTATGAACATGATTTAAACCCATGCCAAGACCCCCACTGTTTTGATCATATTGTGATATTACGTCAGAAACTCCAGCTGAAATATCCCAAGTTCCGCTTGGCAAATTATTACCTGCTTTATAATAAAATCCACTCATACTAACAATTCCTTGATCTGTAGTTCCTGATACTTGAATGCTCGTGGTTGTATGAGTATGGCTTATGTCGTGAGTATGGGCTGGTAAGTTAGATGTTGATAATGTAACTGATGAAGAGCCTCCTGTCGTTCCTGCTGTGCCACTTTTTATTCCTTTTAAGACTCTTCCATCTGCATAATTTTCCCATGTGCCTCCTAAAAATGTTGATGGATTAGTATTTGCTGTTGAAATATAAATACTTCCTACTGGGTATATTTTATTTAAAAAATTAGATAGTTCGTTACTAAACTTTGTACATGTTCCATCGATTGCCGATTGGACATTAGTGGCCTTCAAATTAGAATTATCAACATAGGAAACATCGGCACTTTTTATTAGAGTTTCGGCTAAAGCATAAGATGAAGTTATTGATATTATTATTCCAAGTATAAAAGAAATTAGCATTTTTATATTCATAGTTTTATTTAGATTTTTGTAATTTT
>CANQIM010000034.1 GCA_947624075.1 uncultured Bacilli bacterium
AAGTTATTTGAAAGGACTTGATTAAATTGAAAAAAATAATTTTAAGTATTGAAGGAATGAGTTGCGATGGATGTAGAAATAGATTAGAAAAATTTTTAAGTAAAAAAGATGGTATTTCTAATGTCAAAGTAAGTTTAGAAGAAAAGAAAGCTTATATCGAGTGTGACGATGATATAGAAGTAGCTAAATTAAATGAATTTGTAAGTGATGCTGGGTATGAGAGCTTAGGCGAAGTAAATAGCTAGTAGTAAAACTATGTAAACGATAGAAAAATTTGTTCAATTTTTGGCAAATTTTTTTCTTTTTATGATATTATTTTTATAATGGTGGTGGGGTAGTATGCAAGTAATAGTTGGTTGTTTAGTAGAAGATGATGGAAAAATACTTGTTGTTAGTGAAGCTAGTGAGAAAAATTATGGTAAATGGAATTATCCAGTAGGTCATTTAGAAGTTGGCGAAAGTATTTGTGAAGGTGCCATTAGAGAAACTTATGAAGAAACCGGTTACAATGTTGAATTAAGTGGTGTATTACCCATACAAGAAGTAAATAAAAATGGTGAAAAATACGTTTTAATTATCTTTTTAGCCAAAATAGTTTCTTATGATGAAGAACATGAGTTGGATGGCATTTTAGAAAAAGTTTGGAAAACACCTAATGAAATCCTAGAAATCAAAAAAGATGATTTTAGGGTTTACAATTCTAATATAAAAATGATAGAATATTACACCGAGGGAATGATATACCCATTAGAATTGATAGGTGGTTTAAGTTATGAATGATTTTGATGTTTTTGCAGTTCAAAAAGATATGTCAGAATTGGTAGATGCTTTTAAAGACGTGCAAGATGTAGAGGATTTTGTTCTAATAGATGGTTGTGTTAGCAAATTAACACTTGGTAAGAAAGAAGTACCTATCCAATTTGATAAAATGCTTTATAGCTATGATAAAAATATTCTTATCTTAATAATGAGAGATTCACAATTAAGCATTTCTGATATTGAAGAGCTTATGCATGAAAAAAATATTCGCTTCAGTAAATACGTTTGTGATAAGCAAAATGATTCTTATAAGTATGATGAAGAGTTAAAAGAAATTTCTTTTGCTGGTGAAAAGAAAGCTTTAAAAAGAATTGTTTCTAATAATAAAGAAAAAGGTCATGAAGATTGTGTTTATTATCCCAATGTTTTAGGTAAATTAGAGTTAGGCTATTTAACTGCAGAAGGTAAATATGGTCTTTTTGGAAGAATGAAAATGAGTGGCGTTGTTGACTTTGAAGATGAAATAATTTTGTTATTAGAAAAACAAAAAAATGTTAGTTTAAATGATAGACAAATATTTGATATATTAATGGATAGTCGTGTAAAAACTTTAGTAGATATCGATGTAAGCGTTGCAAACTTCAAACGTCCTAAAAATAACAAAGAACTTGTAAAAAATAATTAAATTGTGTAAATAAGCACAGTTTTTTTTGTATAAAATTTTTTTAATTTTTCAATACTATTAATGGTGATAGGGATGGAGACTTTATGGACTGCTACTAGTATTGATAATAATTATAAAGAA
Organism: uncultured Bacilli bacterium; assembly: GCA_947624075.1. Lineage (GTDB taxonomy): Bacteria > Bacillota_I > Bacilli_A > RF39 > UBA660 > CANRGD01. Next base: position 1,565 of record CANQIM010000034.1, read on the forward strand.
TTAAATAAAGATTTAGATGTTGATATTTTAATTATAGGTGGAGGTATCGCAGGATTAAGTATTGCTTATAATTTGCTAGATTCTCGAAAAAAAGTTGTATTACTAGAAGCTAACCGAGTAGGAAGTGGTGTTACTTCCAGGACAACAGGTAAGATTACTTATCTACAAGGACACTACTTTGATATTTATAAAAGATATGGTAGATATGTTGCCAAAAAATATTTAAATTCTCAAAAAGAAGCTATTCAAATGTTAAAAAGAATAATTGAAGATAACAAAATAAAATGTGATTTAGCAAAAGTTTCTTCATATTTATTTATTGATGATATTAAATATTTAGATAGAATTAAAGAGGAAGAAGATATTTTAAAAGACATAGGTTGTAAAGTAGAAAAAGCAAAAAACTTTCCTAATAAAAAGAAGTTTTCTTATGGTATAAAAGTAGAAGATACTTATACATTTCATCCTTTAAAATACTTGTATGGTTTAAAGAAAATTATAAATAAAAAAATACCTATATATGAAAAGAGTAGAGTTTTAAACATAGAGAAAAAAGATAATTATTATTTAGCTACTTGTAATAATGGTGTAATTAAAGCTAAAAAGATAATAGTAGCTAGTCATTATCCTTATTTTATAAAGCCTTTTTTTATGCCACTTAAAGTTACTTTAGAAAAATCTTATATTAGTGCTTTTGCTGATAAAAGTTATAATTATAGTGCTATTTCTATTGATAAGAAAAGTACTTCTATAAGATTCTATAAAGATGGAGATATTAATTATAAAATATATTTATATGGAAGTTGTAATACTGCTTCAGAAGGAAATATAAATGAAAGATTTTTAAAACTAAAAAGGGAAGTTAATAATTATAATTATCTATGGTCTAATATAGATATAATGACAGGTGATTTTTTGCCTTTTATGGGAGAAATTGCTGATAATCTTTATATTGCGACTGGTTACAATACTTGGGGTATGACTAATGGAGTACTGGCTGGTAAGGTAATAAGTGATTTAGTTATGGGGTATTGTAATACCTACGAAGAGCTATTTAATCCTAAAAGAAAAATTTATAGTAATATGCTTTTAGCAATGGTAAGTAGTTTTAAGTCTTATACAACAGAACTTATTTTTCATAAGAAAAAATGGTATAATGGGAAAGTTTCTTTTAGTAAAGTAAATGGTAAAGATGTAGCTATTTATATAGATAATATTGGTAGAAGACATATTGTATATAGTAAATGTCCTCATTTAAAATGCAATTTAGTTTTTAATGAAGAAGAAAAGACATGGGATTGTCCTTGTCATGGATCTAGGTTTGATATAGATGGTTATGTAATTAGTGGTCCTAGTAATTATAATATTGTTTGCAACGAAGATAAATGTTATAATTTTAGTAGTGATAGTTATGGAGAAAAGCAAGTATAGATATACATGGAAAGGTTTTTTTGGACATTTAAGTGTCATTACAAAACATCGTTTTAAAGTGTTTATTTTATGTGCAAAGGTTGGCATATTTTGGCGGGGTTTAGTTCATGATTTATCAAAATATAGTCCAGTTGAATTTTTAGAAGGTGTTAAATATTTTGATGGTGGTAAAAGTCCAATTATGAATTGTAAAAAAGAAGAAGGTTATTCAAAAGCATGGTTACATCATAAAGGAAGAAATAAACACCATTTAGAATATTGGTATGATTATGCAGCTTTTAATAAAACACCTGATATGCCTTTCAAATATTTTTTAGAACACATTTGTGATAATTTTGCGGCAGGAATGATTTATCAAGGTAAAAAGTGGACTAAAGAATATCAACTTACTTATTGGAACAAAACTAAAGATAAAATAATATGTTCTGATAATATGAGAAAACTTTTAACTAGAGTGTTTACGGATGTTAGTATTAAAGGATTAGATCCAGTTCTAACACGAAGTAATTTAAAAAAGTTATATAATGAATACATGGAGAAGTAAAATGTTAGATGGTTTAAATAAAACACTTGCTGAACAAGAAAAAGTATTTGAAAAAATTTTAATGACTAATAAAAAATTAATGGCTATATTAAAAATATTAGAAGAATATGCTAAAGAAAAGGATGAGTTTAAAAATTATTATGTAGGAGCTGGATGTATAAATCAAACTATTTTTAATTATTATCATAGATATGATTCTGATTATGGAATAAATGATTATGATATAGTTTATTTTGATAATGATACATCATATGAAGCTGAAGATGTAATTATAAAAGAAATAGAAGCATTAGTAAAAGATATTGAAGTGAAGGTTGATATAAAAAATCAAGCTCGTGTCCATTTATGGTGTAGTGGTAAAAGTCCTGTTAGTAGTGTTGAAGAAGCGATAAGTAGATGGTGTAGTACAGTTACTTGTATAGGAGTTAGATTAGAAAAAGGAAAATTTAAAGTTTTTGCACCATATGGATTAAATGATGTTTTTGCAATGATAATTAGACCCGTAAAATTTGAATTTCCTAAAGAAAGTTATTATGAAAGGGCGGAAAAATGGCAAAAGAAATGGCCTAAATTAGAAATTAAGGAGTGGTAACATTTCTTTTTAAAAAGATAATTTTTAGCACTCAACCTTGACAAGTGCTAAAAGATGAGTATAATTTATAAAAGAGGGGTGATAATATGTATGGTTATCCACAGGAAGAAGAAAATGTAAATGTATTAGAAAAATATGGACGTAATATTTGTCAAGATGCCAAAGAGGGAAAAATTGATCCCGTAATTGGTCGAGATGAAGAAATACGTAGCATTACTAGAGTTTTATCACGTAAGACCAAAAATAATCCCGTTTTAATAGGTGAACCTGGTGTTGGTAAAACAGCTATTGTTGAAGGACTTGCTTTACGAATTGTTAAAGGAGATGTTCCTAGTAGTTTAAAAGATAAAACAATTTGGGAGCTAGATATGGCTTCTTTGATAGCTGGGGCAAAGTATCGTGGTGAATTTGAAGAAAGATTAAAAAATGTCTTAAATGAAGTTAAAAAAAGTGCTGGAGAAATTATTATGTTTATTGATGAAATACACATGATAGTTGGAACTGGTAGAACAGATGGAGCAATGGATACATCTAATATTTTAAAACCAATGCTTGCTCGTGGAGAAATTCATGTAATTGGCGCAACTACTTTAAAAGAATATCGTGAATATATTGAAAAAGATGGAGCTTTAGAAAGACGTTTTCAAAAAGTAAAAGTTGAAGAACCTAACGTTTTAGATACAATTACCATTTTAAGAGGCTTAAAAGAACGTTTTGAAATTCATCATGGTGTAAGTATTACGGATAAGGCTTTAGTAGAAGCTGCTACTTTGTCAAATAGATATATCACAGATCGTTATTTACCAGATAAAGCTATTGATTTAGTTGATGAAGCTTGTGCAACAATTAGAGTACAAATGGATTCTGTTCCTTTTGAATTAGATACATTAACTCATAATATTATGCGTCTAGAAATAGAAAAACAAGCTTTAAAGAAAGAGCGTGATGAACTTTCTAAAAAGAGATTAGAAAATATTGAACAAGAATTAAGTACTTTAAAAGAAAAAGAAGCTACTTTAAAAGAAGCTTGGAATAAAGAAAAAGAAATAAATGAAGATATTAAGAAAAAGAAAAGTGAAATAGAAAAAGCTAAATTTGATTTAGATAAAGCTGAAAATGAGTATGATTTGGAAAGAGCTGCTGTTTTAAGACATGGGGAAATTCCAAAGTTGGAAAAAGAGCTTGATGCTTTAAATAATTTAGAGAAAAATAAAATATTAAGTGATGTTGTTACTGAAAACGATATTTGTCAAATAATAGCTAAATGGACTAATATTCCTGTTACTAAATTAATTGAATCTGAAAAAGAAAAATTATTAAGTCTAGAAAGTGATATGCGAAAAAGAGTAATGGGTCAAGATGAAGTTTTGAAGTTAGTAAGTGATGCTGTCATTAGATCACGTAGTGGTATTAAAGATGTGAATAAGCCTATTGCTTCATTTATGTTTTTAGGTCCTACTGGAGTTGGTAAAACAGAAGTAGCTCGTACTTTAGCATATGAACTTTTTGATGATGAAAAACATATGATTCGTATTGATATGAGTGAATATATGGAGAAGTTTAGTGTTTCTAGATTAATTGGTTCGCCTCCTGGTTATGTTGGCTATGAGGAAGGTGGGCAATTAACAGAAGCTGTTAGAAGAAATCCTTATAGTATTGTGTTGTTTGATGAAGTAGAAAAAGCTCATCCAGAAGTATTAAATATATTATTACAAATACTTGATGATGGACGAGTAACTGATTCTAATGGACGTTTAATTGATTTTAAAAATACAATTATAATAATGACTTCTAATTTAGGTAGTGAATATATTTTAGATGGAAATACTGATATGGTAAGTAGTGCTGTTAGAGAACATTTTCGTCCAGAATTTATTAATAGGATTGATGAAATTATTACTTTTAAACCATTAAGTAGGGATGCTTTAAAAGAAATTCTTGGTAAGATAATTAGAGATATTGAAGCAAGACTTGCTGATATAAACTTAAAAATTGAATTATCTGATAGGGCTGTAGAAGAGTTTTTAAATGTTGGTTATGATGTCAATTATGGTGCAAGACCTTTAAAAAGATTAGTAAGTAGAACTATAGAAACCGATATGGCTAAATTGATAATTGATGGAACAATTAAAAGTAATGATGTAGTTTTAGTTGACTATCAAAGTGACAAATTTGTTATAAATAAGAAAATGAGTTAAATAATTTTGCTCATTTTTTTCTTCCATGTTATAATTTGAGCAAAGAGAGGTGTAGTTATGAAATTTTTAAAGGGATTATGTAAGGCCATTTTAAATATGTTGATAGTTTCTTGTATTTGTTTAATTGTATTAAGCTTTTCAGTAAAGGGACTTTTTTCACATATGATTTTAAAAAGTAGTAGCATTGTTACTAATTTGGCTAAAGAAGAATTAAAAGAAAATGTTAATACGGGAAATGAATTTCTTGATTCGAAAATCAATGAAGTTCTAGAAAATAAGGAGTTAAAAGAGTTAGTTGAGAAATATCTTGATATGACTTTAGAAGGCTTAGTTTCCGAAGATGCGTTGGAAAACGCTAATATTGAAAAAGATATTGTAGAGTTTATTCATGAGCATGAAGATTTTCTAGAAGAAAAGCTGGGTATTGAAATAAGTGAAGATGACTATAAGAAATTAGAGGAGCAAGAGGAATTTCATGAAATAACAAATGAGTATAAAAAAGCAGTCACTGAAGGTAGGGAAAAACTTCCTGATGATATGAAGAAGATAGTTGATTATTTTAATTTCTTTTTAACTGCAAAATGTCGAGTAATTTTATTTGGTATATTAGGTTTATGCTTAATTTTACTAGCCTTGTTACAGAAGTCATTCCATAAATGGATTAATTCTTTAGCTGTTTCATGTATATCTAGTGGTGTTATGTTATTTATAATGTCATTTTGCTTGGATGCTGTAATGAGCTATTTAGCAAAGAATGTTCAAACTAGTACTAAGTTTAGTTCTTCTGTTTTGACAAGAAACTCTATATATGTTTTAGTTGGAGGAGTAGTAGTCTTAATTATTTATAAGATAGTTGTAAAGATTGTTAAGAGTTGTCAAAAAAATAAAAATGGTCACAAAGAAGAAATAGTTGAAAAGAAAATAGAAATATTAAAAGAAGAAAGCACAGATAATGTAGAAGATACATCAAATGATGAGCAACAAGTAGAAGAAAAACAAAAAGAGGACTAAAGGTCTTCTTTTTCATTATAATATTTCTTATTATTTAGAAGTCTTTCATTATTGGGTTCAAAAGATAAAGCTATATCATTAAAATAATTAGCATAATTATACTTTTTTAAGTAGTAGCAAGAAATAGCTAATAAATCATAAATTGTTTTATCCCAACTAAATGGTTCATTAATATAAGATTTAGTATGAGTCTTTATCTTTAAAGCTTTAAGACAATACTTTTCAACATTCTTATAATTTTTTAATTCATATTCTAAGAAAGCTCTTTCTACATAGGCATCTCTTAAATATGGAGCTTCTTTTATAGCCTTATTTAACCAGTATTTAGCTTTATCGTATTGCTTTAAATTCTTATAAGAACGAGCAATAAAACGCATAGAAGCAGCACGTTCATCTTTCCAAGTAGCTGTTTTTAATTTTAAGTGACGTTTAAGAGTTTTAATACATTTGTCCCATTCTTTATAATACATATATTCTCTACCTAAATAATGCATGTTACGATCATCTTTAGGATTTTCTTGAACAGATAATTCTAATAGAGGAAGATAACTGCTTCTAGATTTTTCATCATCTGGATAATGATTAACTGTAATTGTATCAATTATAATAGTATTTTCTTTTTCTTTTTCATAAGTTAAGACTTCATGAACAGGATGAGTCCAATGATAGTTTTTACGAGAATGCATTTTTTCTATATAAAAGTTAACAATAGGACGATTATTCTCATCAAGACGCCAATTATAATTATATTTAGCACGAGTAGTATTTTTTTGCCAGTACTTTTCTATTTCTTTACGCCAGCCTGGTTGAAAGACTTCATCTAAATCAGTACAAAGACATACATCAGTGTCAAGTGGAACCATTTCTAAAGATTTGTTTCTAGCAACGTCAAAACGCCAAGGAGAAATTATTTCAGTTTTTACATGGACGTTTAAAGATTTTAATTTTTCTACAGTATTATCGGTAGAACCAGTATCTAAAACATATATATCATCGGCTTCTTTCATTGACTCAACCCAACGAGAGACAAATTTTTCTTCATTTTTACAAATTGCATAAACACAAATTTTCATAAATAAATCACCTTTACTTTAATATATGAAAGTTGTCACTTTTATTTAATAAAAATGTTGTTTTTACATTTGATAATGTGATATGATTGTAGGGAAGATAAGGAGGGATTTTCTTGAAAGCTGTTGCGATAAAAGATGTGAAAAAATTTGAGATTAAAGAGATAGATGAACCAACTTCTGTAAATGGTAGTGTGGTTGTCAAAGTATTAAAAACGGGAATTTGTGGATCAGATATTCATTACTGGGTTGCTGGTGAACCAGCAGGATTAGTAATGGGACATGAGTTTTGTGGAACTGTTTTAGATCCAGGTAGTAGATATGATTTAAATATAGGTGATAGAGTTACGGCTTTGCCTATTTCACCTTGTGGGCATTGTCATGCATGTTTGACAGGTAATCCACAATATTGTAGAGAAACTTGGAATCAAGCAGTAGGACTATCTTTAGATAATCCAGGAGGATTAACTGAAAAAATTAGTGTTCGATCAGATATGGTTATAAAGGTACCTGAAAATATTACTGATGATGAAGTTGCTATGGTTGAACCTACAGCGGTAGGTTTACATGCTGTTCATTTAGCTGATATAAAAATTGGTGATAGAGTTTTAGTAGTTGGTGGAGGAATAATTGGACTTGTTTGTGCTATGTTTGCAAAAATGGAAGGAGCTAGTACAGTTGTTGTTACAGAGACTAATTCAGCAAGAGGACAAAAGGCAGTTAATTTAGGTGTTGCTGATAAGTGGTACGATGCAAAAGATACAAAGATGGTTCCTACTTTAGTAGAAGAAACAGAAGGAGGATTTGATATTGTAATTGAATGTTGTGGAAATTCTCCCGCTGTGTCATCAGCACTTTCAGTAGTGAGACCTGGTGGTAAAGTTGTATTAGTTGGAGTTTCGTTAGGAACAGTGACAATTCCTTCTGTAATTGCTGTTATGAGTGAACTTACTTTACAAGGTGCGATTGGTTATACAAAGGATGAATTTCAAACTTGTATTGATTTAATGACTGCTAAAAGAATTAATGTTTTGAAGTTTGTAGATGATATTGTTTCTTTTGAAGATGTTCAAAAGTCTTATGAAAGATTAACTTCAGGTAAAGATGATGCAATTAAAATTTTAGTTGATCCAAATAAGTAATTAATTAGTTTTTAATAAAAGTATCGATAGTATGTATCGTGCTTTTTTTTGCAAAAAAAAGGAGAGAAGCTCTAAATTTAAGCTGCATCTCCTGTAGGACCTGTTGGACCCGTAGGACCAATGTCACCAGTAGGACCGGTAGGACCGATATCGCCAGTAGGACCGGTAGGACCAATGTCGCCAGTAGGACCCGTAGGACCGATATCACCAGTAAGACCTGTAGGACCGATATCACCAGTAGGACCAGTGGCACCAATATCACCAGTAGGACCAGTAGGACCAATATCACCAGTAGG
>CANQIM010000035.1 GCA_947624075.1 uncultured Bacilli bacterium
AAAAAATAAAGGATTTCTCCCTTATTTTATAACATATTGATAACCTTCTACATCTTCTGCTGGAACATCTGCCATACTTTCAACAATCATATTAGCTAATTCTTCATTAGATATAATTGCTGATGCATCCACATAATCAATTGTTTCTTCAACAGGCTCTTCATATTCAATTACTGAATCAGCTTGATCACTTGTATTTTCTGGTACAGTTACTTCTTGTTGTTCAACAGGTGTAGATGGAGCTGGTGCAGATGTCTCTGGAGTAGGTTCAAATGGATCACCAACAGATTCTGGATAATTCTTTTCAAATGATTCACCAGTAACGTTTGGATCTGGTAATGGTTGATTAGTTTTATCACCAGTTGAATCAGTAGTTAAATCCTTAACAGAATTATCTAAATTACCGTTACTATCAGAATGATTATCATCAAAATCTACGTTATGATCACCAAAGTCTTTTTCATTAACTGGTTTATCATTAGTTGTATCTGTATCAGCATTATTTTGATTAATTTGATCGTTTGCTTGCTCAATATCTTGTTGTAAATCTTTATCATCTTGAGCAATTTGCTCTTGAATTATTTCTGCTTGCTTATCTGCTTCGCTTTGTAATTCTTGACGTTTTTCTTCAGCTTGCTTTTCGCCTTGTGCCTTTTCTTTGGCATTTTCCTTGTCAACTTTTTTGTCAACTTTTTCTTCAGCCTTTTTAACTTTTTTCTTATTTGATTCCTTGATTGCTTCGTCTCTATCTGAAGCCTTTATTTTTTCAACTTTTTTATCTACTTTAGTATCTGTTACTGTCTCAGTTTCAACTGTAGTATAAGATTCTGTTGCTGAACCACCTGTACTATAAGAACCTTGACTTGCTAGACCGTTATGGCCATGCTCATTAACAGCATTTTGGAAAGCATCTAACTTAGTTAATTCTCTATGTTCATCATCAATTACATAATTTCCTTGTGCTTCTAATTCTGAAACCATGGCATTTTCATATTGAATATATAATGGTTCTTCATTATTTTCAGGAGCAATTTCTGTAATTCTTTCAATTCTTTCGAATGTATCGTCTACTATATTGCATAGTCCAACATCATTAAAGTAATTAATAATCTTATCTGATAATGTATTGTCATATGCTAAATTTTGATACATAATTTCAACAGCACTAACCATAGGAACGATAGACGCCTTATATGATGCAACATAACGATTATCTGAATGAGCAATTCCGATTTCTCTTACTTCTTCAGAGATTGGGAAATCTTCTAATAAAGACTGTCTCCAAGAATTGATCTTATCAATTTTATCTTGGCCACTGGCTTCTTTTATTTGAAGGAACATTTCATGATATTTATTATAAAATTCTTTTCCTTCTTCAGAATTAATTAATCCTGACATATCAACAGCAGCATCTCTTGTTTCAATTACATGAGCTCCCATTAATTGTAAATTGGCATTTCTATATGCTTGACTAAATTCATGGGCATTAATTCTAGTTCCATTGAAAATGGCTGTAATATCTTCATTAGAATAATTATTATATGCTTGATGTAAAGCATTCATTTCTGTAAAGCTTAGAGCAGCTTTAACATCTTTTCCAGCTTCAACATGTTTATTGGCAAAATCTCCATTGAAAGCTTGTAATGCATCATGAATTTGTTGCATAGCACTTTTTTGTGCTTGATTGTTATTAACCTCTTGTAATTGGTTATAAGTATAATTATCATAGTAATCGTTATTACCACGTACTAAATTTCCATCTATATTAGATTTATTTGTTAATTTAGTAATAGTGTTACTGAAAAATTTACCAATTTTATTATTCTTATTCAAAGCAGCTCCTCCAGTAAAAGCAAGAACAACGGCTAAAAGTGCAGCTCCAAATCTTACTTTTGTTCTATGAAAGAAATTTTTAACTTTACTAAATATACCGTTTTTCTTTTTCTTACTCTTTGTATTAACTTCATTTGCAGCTTTTAATGGTACTCTTTCAGTATTATTTCTTGTATTGCTATTTTCTTTATTAAAATTATTATTTTGTTTTTGTGAAGGCATTGGTGTTACAACATTATTTTTAATTTCATTAGCTTTTTTGTTATCTTTTTCGTCTTCGTAATCTGTATTAGCTAAATCTATATATGTTGGTTTCTTTGATTCATTTGTAGATTTTTTATCGTTATCTATTGTTTTATCTTCTTTCTTTTCATCAGCAAAAACTATAGGTACTGGTGTACTTGTTGCATTTGTGTTTGAAGATTTTTTTGAATCTTCTTCCTTCTTTTCATCATTTAAAACAATAGGTGTAGGTATGTTGAAATTATAATCATTATCTATATAATCTTCGATTTCTACTTTATCTTTATTCTTTTTAGCAACAGGAATTGGTAATTGTAAATTATCCTCATCAACTGCTACTACTGGTTGTTCTTCATTGACAATGAATTTTTGGAAATTCTTTTCAAATTCATTTCCTGACATAACATGAATAAATTTATTATTAATTAATTCAGTTATTTCTTCTTTAGTATTGATTTTTTGATCTTTAGCAAATTCTAATACGGCATCAATACCATCATCATAAGAACAGTTTTGAACAGTTCCATCATTATAGAAGATACATGCTTGCTCTCTAGCACCGTCTTCGCCATTAAATTTATAAAATACGATATTTGCTATTTTTTTAGATTTCATATTTTAGCCCCCTTTACTTAACCTTCATAGCGCCGGTATAATACCAACCACTATCAAGTAATGATCTATCATTATATTTACTCCATTTAGTATAAATTTTGCCACTATTTGTTAACTTTCTAGTTTTTTCACTCATATAGCATACTGTTCCATATAATGGTTCTCTTCTTGTGTCCATTTCTGTAACTGTTATAGTACCATAAATTGGAATTGTTTTAACTTCGTAACTTCCACAACTTGCTGTAACTTTAGTGCTAGTACTAGAAGAAGTTGATGATGAAGTTGTAGTTTGTCCTGGAGTTGAAGTAGTATTAGTAACTGTTGATAAGCCTCCAGTATAAGTATATGAGTCATAGAAGAATCTTGGTAATGTTGTACAAGTTTCATCACAATAACTATAGTCAGCTCCTACAAATTCATAATGTGTTGAAGCTGTATCTCTAGGTGGATTAGTATAACTTGCACGACCATTATATGTCCATCCTCCAACTGTTCCAACAGTTGATTTTGTTATTGTATTAACAGTTGAGTATGTTCTTGTAGTTGTAGTAGCATATGTTATGTTATTGATAATTACATAATCATATTTAGAACATGCTTTTTGTTGATATGATCCAGTTTGAACAACTACATCTCTTGTTTTAGAATACTTCTTATCATAAGTTCCAACCTTTTCTTTTTGGCTGTATAATTGAACTTTTCTTAAACATGTAATATCACTGTCATTACAGTTATATGCTTGAGTAGAACAACTTGTCTTGCTCCAGTTACTCCAACTAGTCCATTTTGTAAATTCTGCACCAGTTCTCTTTTGATATTCGTAAACATAACCTGGTTGTTGTGAAGGTGTTGGACTTGGTGATGGCTTAGTTGATGGTTCATCTGAAGGTTTTACTGTTGGTTTGTTAGTTGGATTATCTGATGGTTTTGGACTCTTAGTTGGCTCATCACTTGGTTTGTTACTTGGATTACCTGGATTTGTACCTGGGTTATTTGGATTACTTCCAGATGGTTCATTAGGATAGTAATCTTTTACTGGTACTGTTGTTGATGGTTTAGATGCTTTTATTGGTACATCTGTGGTAGTTTTCTTAGCACATAAGTAAGAGTCACAATAATCATAACATCCTAAATGTACTAAAATATAGTCTTCTTTCTCACTATCTTTTAGATTAACCTTTAATAGATATTCATCATCCATCTTTGTTATTTTTACATAACTTTTTTCAACATCGCAAGCTTTATTGTTCTTATCAATTAAAGCTACAATTAATTTTTTGCCAATCATGTCACTAAGTGTCATAGTGTCTGATTCGCCTACTTCTTTAGGCAATCTTTCATTTGTGTAATATGATATTGCAGCATCTTTCATTCTTTCTAGATTATCTGCAAATATCTGTGAAGTAAGTGGCGATAAGTCCACTGCTTCTCCAGCAATTTTTTCTGTCTTATTAACTACTTTTGGTGCAATAAACTTAGGTAATAACCAAACAAGTAAAAAGACAAAAATAATAATTAAAATGAGTTTTAACAAAAAATCTCTAAATGGAAAGCCCTTGCTTTCATATTCTTCAGTATACATCCGAATCTCCCCTTTCATTTATGTAGTGCCTATTTTACCACTAAATGCTAAATTTGTCAATATTTATATTTTCACTTTTATTTTTAAGCTCCACAATCGTAGTTCCAGTATTAAAGTTGTCAATCTTAAATGACTTTACTAATTTGTTTTTTCTTAACGTTTCCTGAGTAGTCTTTTTTAATACACCACTACCATTACCATGAATTATTAAGACATTTACTTTTTGCATTTTATAGTTATCTAAAATAAAATCATTAATTACAATTCTAGCGTAATCTCTATCAAAGCCGTGTAAGTCGATTGTTGGAAGACTACTATATAATGTTGGTATCATATTCTAAAACCTCTTGCAATGTTGGTATAGAATTTCTTGAACCAATTCTTGTTACAGAAAGTCCACCTGTAATAGATGAATAATGAATTGTATCCTTTAATGAATAGCCATTAGCTATGAAGTATGTAAATGCGCCATGGAAAATATCACCTGCTCCTGTTGAATCAACCGCTGTTACTTTAATACTAGGAATAATTTCATATTGACCATTAATTTCTGTAAAACTTCCTCTTGCTTCAAGTGTTATTATAACATTATTTTGAAAATATTTCTTTAAAATTTCGTAACAATTAATTAAACTAGTTATATCGTCTGCATCTATTTTCAAATTAGTTATTTCTTCAGCAAAATCTTTTGAGCAAACTAAATATTTTACCAATTTGCCTAGTTCTTTAGTATCATCATTTACTCTGCCAGCATCTAAAATACTTATAGCTTGAGGATTATTAAGTAAAATTTGTTTTGCTGTTTCTGGATGTTCTCCATCTATTAAAATAACATCAGCTTTTAAATTAACATCTTCACTAAGTGCTCTAATTGGTTTATCTTTAGCTGTAATGATAGTTCTTGAACCATTACCTTTATTAGCAATAATATAACTACTAGATGTTTGATGATCATCATGTTGCTCAATATATGTAGTATCAGCACCAATTTGTTTAAATTCATCAATTATTCTATCACCATAATAATCTTTTCCTACAATTGAAAGCATTGTAACATCCATTCCCCATTTTGCTAATAAATAAGCTCCATTTGAAGCCGGTCCTCCACCACATTCTATGTGTTTTTCAACTCGATATTTAACATTTTCTTTGGGGTATTCTTTCATTGCTAAAGTTGTATCAAATGTTGAATGACCTACACAAACTATTTTCATTTAATCACCATCCTTTTTAATTATAACACGTAAAAGAGCATTTTCCTAAAACATTTTAAAAATACCAAGTACTAAACAATTTAATAAATTCAAAATAATTATTTGGCATATACATACCACTTACTGCTGGATAGTAAATGATAAAAAAGATAATTACTAAAGCTAAATAAATATAAATAATTGCCCTTTTATGCCATTTTTCGCAAATATCTTTCAGTAGTAAGACAACTGCTAACATTATAAGAGGCAAAATGGCAAAGTAATGATATAAAAACATAGCTCTTCCAATAAAAACAAATGGTAAAAAGGTAAATACTATGGCTGTTAGAATAAACAAAGAAGCTTTATCTTTTTTACGAATTGCTTTTATGATTAGATAGATAGAACCAATAATACCCATCCACCAAATGAAAATATTTCCAACTCCTGTAATACTCGCATGCAAATTAGGCTTTATATCACTACTATAATACCAAACTGGTTTATATGATAGTGGCCAGGTATAATATGGTGATGAGAAGAAATGTGTTTCTGTAAGTTGAGAGTGATAATTAAACATCCTTATCGTTTGATTAATAATTTCTTTAAAACTAAATGATTCGAACCATTCAACGTTAGGATATATAAAGTAAGTTGCAATGTAAATAATTAAAGGAATAATTACAAAGAAACAAGTTGCCTTTAAAAGAAGTTTAAGAGATATTTTTTTCTTTCTTATAATATATGTAAAGAAAATAATGGCTAGAGCTAATCCAGCATACAAGCCAATCCACTTAGTTGAAGTAGCTAGGGCAAAGAAAATACCTGATAAAAATAAATTTCTATTTGGACTTTCTTCATTTATATAGTTGTACATAAAATAAAATGATAACATAATAAATAAAACTAAAAAGCTATCAACTGTTCCCATTCTTGTTTGAGCAAAGTGAAAGGTATCAAACGTCATAAGTAGTGCTGCTATTGTTGCATAAAAATTACTTTTAAATATTTTTTTAGCAAATAAATATATAACTAAAATCATCAAAATACCAGCAATATTTCCCATCAAACGATAGAAAAACGGTGCCATTTGATGAAATATTTTTAAAGGTATAGCTTGAATTAATTTACCAAGAGGTGGATGTGTCCATTCATAAGCTCGTAAGCCATTAGCGTATTCATAAGCTGTTCTTGCAAAGTAAATTTCATCAAAGTAAGAAGAATTCATATAACTAATTTGTTTAGGAATAGTATTTTCTTCATCAGTTAAGCTATTTACTTTTTTATCATTTAGCGTGATTTTTTTAATATCTATTTTTTTGATCGCATTATCTAATAAAACTACTTCTCCTAAAGAGGCATTTTCTCTTGGAATAAGGCGTAAATATTTAGCTGTTTTATAAATTTTTTCTTCTTGCCATGAGAAAGCAGATGTCTTTAATTCAAAAACACTATCATATTTAACTCCATCAAGGGAAGTTAATAAATCATATTCTTCCCCTATTCTTCCAGAAAAATATTTAATTTTATTAATGTAGGTAGCATTTTTTAATTCAATTAAAATTTCTTCATCTTGCCCTACATCTAAAAATGTATTAGGATTTTTAAATGATCCTAAATTAATAAAAGAAATAATTGTATACATTATAAGAATAATAACTATGGGTAAACATTTAACTTTTTTGAACCATTTTTTCATAAAATCACCTTTTTAGATACTTTAAATATTATTAATCATTTGTATTATATCATACGTTATAGTGTAAAAGGCACTTTATTTTAGAACATTAATTTTTATATTAGTTTTTTCAGCTCTTTAATACCTTCTTGATTTTTTAGTAAGGATAATATTTCTAATTCTTTTTGTTTAGTTTCTGTAATTGTTAAATTGAAATGATTCGCTAATTCCTCATCACTATAGTTTTCTTGATATTTAAGCATAATAAATGCTAAATCTTCAACTGGTAAAGTTGATAATACTTTCATCATTCTAGAACTAAATAAAGAATTTTCTCTATCTTCATAAAAATTATTTGAATCAGCTATATAGTCTATCATAGCTTTTTCATTTCTTGTATTTTTATCACTAGAATATTTGGCATTATCTAATGATAAATTACTATTTTGCTTTTTATATTCTTTTAAAAATGTTCTAAAATAGCCTTTGATAGTTAAATCCATATATTTTATTATTTGACCAGTTTGATTTAAACTAATACGATTTATTAATATAAGTAAATAGTATTTGATTTCGCTTTCAAATTCTTCATAATTGTTTTTATCAATATTAGTTTCATAGCTTCTACATAATGAAAATATCGTATGAGAAATATATTTTTGTAGCTTTAACAATATTTCATTTCTAGAATCATAAAGTTCACTTTTATATATACCTATTAAGTCATATAACTCAAACTTTTCTATATCTATATTAGAATTTCTTAAATTATTAATTATTGTAAAGATATCTTTTATTTTTTTATCAGTAATTATTTTATAGTCATCACTAGTTTTTTTATCAGAAAAATACCATATCATATTTATGGCTTGATTATAGGAAAAGTCCATTTCAACTAGATCAATTACATTTTCAAAATCAATTTTTAAAAATGTGCATATAGCTTTTATTTCACTGATACTATTTATCTTTTTATCTTTTAATTTATTAAATGCTTCACTTATTTTATTTATTTGCAATTTATCTTCATTTTTTTGATTGCTGTAGATATAATTTCATCATTATCTAGTTCATTTTTAGATTCTAATGTTTTAATTCTTCGCCAAATCGCTAAATAAGGATATCCATTTGCATCACAAAACTTAGCTAATGATTGATTATTAAAGTAATATTTAGTTTTTAAAGGTGGATTTTCCAAGTAATAATCTACTATTCTTTTGATTGCTTCATCTGTTGATATGTTAGTATTATCTGCATATTCATATAAATATTTTTGAACTACTGTATTATAGTTTAGACCAATCATTTGGCAATATTTTAAAAGTGGAATTCCATTATAGTAGTATTTTATAGAGAATTTTTGATAGGATTCAACACATTCATTAACAATTTCTTGTAAAGATTTGGTACTATCAATTGCTTGTTTTTTTAAAATAGCACTACGAATTGAAGTTACGTTTAAATTATTTTGTTTCGCATAATCTTTTAAAGGAATGCCTTTATAATAATAAATTATTCCATATCTATTTATTGTTTTTATACCTTCATCAATTAAATCAGCAATATTTTTAGTATTATCTTTTGCTAAACTTCTTTTTACAAAGGATAATACACTATAATATGATAAATTATTTTTAAGACAATATTCTCTTAAAGTTACCCCCCTTATATAAATATTTAGGTGCAGATGGATGATACTTTTTCATAATGGTTTCAACAAATTCATCATCACTAAAATTTTTAAACTCATCAGTATTTCTATATTTACTTATATATCTAATGATATTTTTATAATTTAAATTATGCTCATCACAATACTGTTTTAGAGGTATTCCTTGGTAATAGTATCTATAAATTCCTTTATGTTTTTTATTCAAAAATTGTTCAATTAATTCTTTATCAGATAAGTCTAGATTTCTTTGTTTTTCTCGGTTGATATAAGTTCTAATAGTTTCATATTTTATTTCTGGATGATCCTTACAATATTCTTTTAAAGGTATACCATCATAAAAGAATTTAAATTTTTGATTAGTAAACTCATCCATAGCCAAAGTTACTAATTCATCATTTGATAAATTAGCATGTTTTTTCTTTAACTTATTTATTCTAGCATTTATTTTTTTTATACTAATACCACTATCTTTACAATATTGACTTAAAGACATGCCGTTATACATATATTTGATAGATGTGCCATAAGCTTCTATAACCATATTTACAATTTCTTGATCTGTATAATTAGCATATTTTTTATTGTGCTTTTTTTCCATATTCTTGATTGTATATAATTTATATTAATACCATTATCTTTACAATACCTAGATAGTGATATGCCATTATATAAATATTTACTTTCATACATAAGTATCACCAATTTAACTTTTCTATATTATAACATTGTTTTTCTTATTTTAAAAATAAAGACTTTATACTATTAGATATTAAAGTAATCGAGATACAATAAAGTTGTGAGCTTATTTAAATTTAAATTGGTAATAATATTACTTACTTGACAATTAA
>CANQIM010000036.1 GCA_947624075.1 uncultured Bacilli bacterium
GCTTAATTTAAAATCTTCATGTACAAATATTAGTGTTGCTTCTTTTTGGTAATCAGAGAAATTACTATCGGTATAATCCCAAGATACTTTTACCATGTAGGCATTTTCATCATTTTCATTACCATAAGCAAATTGTGTTTGTTCAGTACTATCAATGCTTATATTACTAACTACAGGTAAATTTTGTTTTCTGTTATTGTAAATATTGCTTTCAAGATATTTATAATAAGTATCTTCAGCATTTTGAATAAAATTCTCTAAGGCTGCGCTATGGACAAATTCTAATCCGCCTACGTCTGTTTTAGCAGTTTTATCATTAAGAGAATAGAAATCGTAAATAAACATTTCCGCTATTTTGTTAACATAGGCTTCTTCATCTACAGTAGCATCCTTTAAAATATTTTCTAATTCCTTAAACATTACTTTGTAAGCCTTTGGCTTATTTTCCTTTAAATTGTAGCCATACTTATCAATTGAGTTTTCTATTTTTACAGCTTTTACTTCCTTATGCTCTCCTAAGGTCTTATAAACGATAAATCCCAATAAAAGTAATGTTAAGATACTTATGGTTGCTATAATTATTATCTTAGGTTTCTTTTTTAAATGCATACTAAACTCCTTTCTTTTCTTCTGGCATTGCCTCTTTATTTTCATTTAATAAATCGAATACAATAATATTATCAGATACATCTAATAACTTATTAGCATATTCGTTATTCTTTTTTATTTCTTCTTCGCTGATAGCTTCATCACTCAATGATAAATAAGCTTCTTTTTGACTATTGTAATATACTTTATTAGTTACCCAATTACCATTAGGGAATACTACAATATTATTTTCTTTTATATTAAATATATCATGACCCAATTGATACTTATTGTAAAAACCAAACATATTTCCTAAAGTTGGCATTACATCGTACATACCCATAACATTTGTTATCTCTTGGTTAAGTTTTGTTCCTGCCATATCTTTTGTCCAAATTAAGAATGGTACTTTACGACCTAATTCGTATTGATAAGAGTCAAACTTTATATAATTAGGATCTTCGTCCGATAAAATATCATCATTTTCTTTATCGTAATTATAAAGTCTATTATAATCTGCTTTTGGTAAACGTCCATCGTGGTCGCCATATAGAACTAAAACTGTATTTTCAAGTAAACCGGCTTCATCTAATTCATCAATAAACTCCCCTAATGCCTCATCTGCGTAGTGATAAGATTTGAAATAATTACCAAGTTTAGTTCCTTCCATATATGGATGAACTATTTCTTCTGTTGTGCCATCCTCTTTAGTAATTGTTTCTTTCATATTAACTTCAAAGTCACCATACTTTTCGGTATCAGAAAATGGAGTGTGATTTGAAAGCATTATTAGTGTTCCATACCAGTTTTCATTCTTTTCATTTATCTTTTTAAGTTTAGTAACAGATTGCTTGAAAAATTCTTTATCAGATAACCCTAATCCAATAATATTGTCTTTTGTAACATTGTAATCTTGCTTACTATAAAATCTATCATAACCTAGGTTTTCATGCATAATACGACGATTCCAAAAATCAGCATTATTGGCATGCATACTAAATGTATAATAGCCCTTTTCTTTTAAAAGCTTTGGTGTTGAAATGTAAGTCCTATCGTAATATGATACAAAGGCCGTACCACTTTTTGTAGGCATTAATGATGTATTATAAGTTAATTCACTATCGCTACTTGTTCCTACACTAACTTGTGAATAAAAGTTTGAAAAATACATACCCTCTTTAGTTAATCTGTTTAGTGTTGGTGTAACTTCTTGATCATTAAACTTTAAACCAATACCATTTGTTTGCATACTTTCAGCATGAATTACTATAACATTCTTTCCAGCAAAGATATTACTGTACTCATTTTTTTCAGCTTCATCTTTAACATCTGCAAAATAATCAGTAAATTCTTTTTTGGCTTTGTCATAACCAAACATTGAGTTTATTTTTGGCTGAATTGTCGTAATTAAATCGTTAGCTTGGTAAATATAAATACCAAAACGCATAACAATATATTCTTTGTTCCATTGCTTAGCAAAACGAGATACATCTAGTGGTGTCATGGTAATTAGGAAAATAAGTGCTAATATACCACTAGCAGATAATGTGCTTAACATACGTTTTTTACGTTCTGATTTGATTTCTATTTTTTTATAGTAATTTTTCTTTTTTAAATTTAGATGTACTATTGTTAAAGCAATTGGTCCAATTATATAGACAATATCTTTTAATTGTAAAACATTTTCAACAACAGCATCACCTACATCACCAATGTACTGAGTAAGAGATAACATTGATACTGAAGCAAATGATGTATAGAATGTATAATAAACGGAATTTATCATACAAATTGCTGTTAAGAAAATATTAGCAACAATTAGATAAGTAAAACGATTTTTGGGCTTAAACAAATAACCAAAAGAACCTATTAAAACAGCTACTGTAACGTCTGCTAAAATAGCTTTTACTGATAGATAATTTTCAACCATATGCATGCAGAAAAATCTTAAAATAGTTGAATTGATAACAGCAGTTATAACAAACGTTAAAAAGAGAATGTTGTTTTTCATGTATTGAGAAATTAAATGTTCTGTTTTTAGTCTTTTTAGTGTAATAGATAATTTATCTTTTAAATTATGAAAACCAGTTTTTATTTTTTTCATACTTCCACAACCTCGCTTATCTTATTATAGCACTATGATTGCTTTTTTTCAAATTTTTCATCCTCATAAATACTAGCATTTATGCCCATTCCTAAAACAAAGATGTATGATAAAATATAAATCCATATTAAAAGAATTAAGAGATTAGAAATGCTTCCATAGAAAAGGCTATAGGTTGAAAAACTTCTTATATAAAAAGCATATATTTCTGTTGCAATTATCCAACATACTGTTGTAAATAAAGCACCTTTAGTTGTAGTATTACTAGGAATTTGCTTATCTGGAGCGATTACATATATCAATTTAACATTAAAATAAATGGTAATTATGACTAGAGGGTATTTTAAAATTTGAAACATACGATGGAAAAATTCAACTGTTGTTTCATTTTTTAAAATTATTTTTAGAAGATCAAATAAACTATCACCAAAGACTGGAACAACTAGTAAGAAAAAGAATAAAATAACTAAGATGAAAATCATAATAATGGCTTTTAGACGTCTACTTAAAATATCTTTGGGCTTAATCTTATATATTTCATTAGAAGCTATTATCATAGAATGAGTACCATTTGAAGCTAAAATAAAAGTTGAAATGAAAAAGACAATAATGTTAAAGTTTAGTCCTTTGCCTGTAACAAAATTCGATAAAATATTAGCTAATTCTTTAGGAACAGTATCACTTATGTTTACTGTTATTGTATTCATAGGAATAGAAAAAGAAGTAGCAAGTGCTCCTATTAAGGCAATTGTTGGGATTAAAGACATAACAAGAAAAAAAGCAAGTTGACCAGGTAAAATCCTCATCTCAGGCTTTTTTATTAAGTTAATTATATTTTTAAAAAAACCTCTTGCTTTTTCCATTTTATATCGCCTCTTATTTATATTCTTCTTTGTTTGTAATCATTTCAAGAGTTGCTTCATTGATAGCGTCATCTATTGTTTTTATTTCATCAGTTATCATACTGTAGCCTATTGCTGCTCCAAACTCATGAGGAAGCGTTTTCATTTCTTTAGAAAGCTTTTTTGCATATGTTGCGATTTGTCTTTCGCTATAGCCAATTAAGTAAATTAAAAATTCATTTCCATCAGTTCTAATTACTTCACTATTTTCAAGTTGTGTGTTGACTAAGATACCAGCTGCTTTAATTATTAATTGATCTCCTTCTTCATGACCATAGTTATCGTTTACATATTTAACATTATTTAAATCGACCATAACTATTGCTTGAGGGAATACTTCACAATCTTCCCATTCAGCTGATTTAGCATTTAAGTAATTTCTATTTTTCAAAGATGTAAGCATATCTGTGTATTTGTGACGATCAGTTATTTTAATTTTCTTAATTTGTTTTTTACGTTTTAGTATTAGATATATTGCTACTAAGATTATTAATGGTATAAAGATTATAGCTAACACGATAGTATATACTTGTTGTAAAGTAGAACTTTCTAAGATAGATGCATTCATATTGGCAATTCCACTATTACGATAATTATAGTAAGAATTAGTATTAATTATATAATTAAATAAATTATAGAAAGCCTCATTATCCTTTTTTACCATGAATTTATAATCATTCATCATTGTATCTTTATATAAAAGACGATACTTTTTAAATTTGGAATTTTGATAATGTGAATATACTTCAGCATCAATGACAATAAGTTTATCTTCAGCTTTGTCAATTAATTCATCAATTGTAGAAACAGTTGTTATTTTAGCATTGGAATTACTTGAAACATAATTATATAATGATTCACCCTTTAGCATAATAACATCTTGATTTCTTAAGTTTTCAAATGAATTGACAATGTGATTGTCTTCTTGTATTCCTAAAACAACATAATCTTCAATAAATGTTGAAAGTGTTGCTAAATAATTGTCATTATTGTAATTATAATAATCAAAATAGATGTCTACTTTACCTTTATCTATATCTTTTTCTAAATCCTCTTTGGTGTCATATTTTACTATTTTGAAATTAATATCAGCTAGGCGGGACATCCTATCGATATACTCTCCTGCAATACCAGCTAGTTTTTTATTAACTTCTGTTTCATAAGGAATGTTTTCAACATAACCATAAACATAATTTTTAGATATCAAAGAAGCTTTGGTTTTAGCATCTAGTTTATTTTTTTCTAAATAATAATTTAAGTATGCTTCATTGTACTCTGTAATATAGTTTGTTAAACGCCATTTATTATAATATTTACGGACAATTTCATTTAGTTCCTCATTATTATCGTCAAGAGTAATAACAATTTGCTTTTTCATTTCTGTAAAGAAATAGTTGATTGAATACTTATCTTTTTCAATCGTATAGTCTAAAAACATTATATTTGGTACAATTATCATGTTTACTACATTACTGTCTAAGGCCTTGTATAAGTCAGTGATGTTGCTATAAGCCTTATATGAAAGATTTGTGCCACTTTTTAGGTAGTAACTTATATTTTCAGAATCTTCTTCAAAAATACCAAAAGTTAAATTTTTCATATCAGAAATATGATTTATTCTTTCATAAGTTTTACCAATTGCTACATAATTATCATTAAAAAGAAGTAAATCATTTTTAGTTAAATCCTCATCATTATTTAAAATGCGAATACGATAAGTATTAGCTTCAGGTTTAGAATCTTTTAAATAAGGAATTTTATTAAATTCTAGACCAATGTTTTTTTCAAAATCAGCTAGAAAATCAAAGATTACACCTTCACCATTTATGCCATATAAAGGATAATCATTAACGACTTCGAAGTCATAAGTTTGGTCATTATTATTTTGAACCCATCTTTTTTCAGAAACTGTTAAAGTAGTAGTTTTATCTTCATTAGTGTAATAACGATAAACAAAAATAAATGTAACTATAGCAATGATTATTGGGATTATAATTATTAATTTCTTTTTCATTAGTTAAAACCTCATTTTATCTATCTTTTGTCCATGTAAAATTATCTTTAGTATGATGTTTATAGCCAATTATTGAAAATTCATTTGCTTCAACATCTTTTTGAATAAATACTTGAATGTCATAATATTTCTTTTGATCATCTTTTAGTTGATCTAATACTTTTGAAGCTAAATTTTTAGCGTCATCACGACTTGTATCATCATTAGCTGTTATAATGACATTTAAAATACGGCCTTGCTCATCAATCTCAACTTTCTTACTTTCATCCTTTAGAGCAGATGTAATTTTACTTTTATTATTAGAAGTTAGGGCTACTTTATCCTTGCCATCTAAGCGATTACCATAAAGTACCTTTTCATCATTTGATAAAAATATATTAAATACTTGTACACAGAAAACTAATACAACTAAAAATATAATAATAGCAATAATAGTTCCTTTATTACGTTTGAAAAAATTCATTTACTTTCCTCCTACTTTAATAAGTATACACTAAGAATTAAGCTTTTTCAATTTATTTATTCAATTCTTCTGTTAAAATATTCATAGCTATTTTAGGATTTGCTTTACCCTTGGTCTCTTTCATTACTTGACCCATAAAGAATTTTATAGCTCGATCATGACCAGCAAGATAGTCTTGTTTGGTTTCTAAATTATTAGAAACGATTGTTTTAATTATATCTCTTAAAGCTGTATCATCAGTAATATTTTCAATGCCTAAATTTTTAATTATGTCAGCTATAGGTGTTGTTTTTTCTAGTACCTCGGTTAGAATGTCCTTTAAATTTTTGCTAGTTAAAGTACCATCATCAATAAAAGAGATTAATTCTTTTAGACGCGCTGGTGATAAGGTAGTTTCAGTAATATTTTTTTCTGTTTTATTCAAATAAGCTGAAATATCACCTAAGAGAAGATTACTTGCTGTTTTATAATTGGTATCTAGCTTTATAAGTTCATTAAAATAATCACTCAATGGACGATTTTGAATTAATTTAGTTGCATTTATCTCGTTTAAGCCTTTTTCAAGATAGAGTTTTTTTCGCTCAGCTGGTAACATAGGAATTGTCTTTCTAGCTTCTGCAATCATTTCATCAGTTAAAATGACAAAAGGAATATCAGGTTCTGGAAAATAACGATAATCGTTGCCAGTTTCTTTAACACGCATTAAGACAGTATCCCCAAGCTTATCATCAAAACGTCTAGTTTGTTCTTTAAAAGTTTTTCCCTCATCAAGCAATTTAGACTGGCGTAGCATTTCCTTTTCAAGACTTAAAGCTACATTAGAAATAGAACCAATATTTTTAATTTCACATTTAGTACCAAAAGGATCAGTTTCCTTTTTACGAAGAGAGATGTTGGCATCAGCGCGCATTGAGCCTTCTTCCATCTTACAGTCACTTATGTCACTATAGAAAAGTAATTCTTTAAGTTTTTCAAGATAAAGTTTAGCTTCAAGAGAACTACTTATACAAGGCTTAGTAACTATTTCGATTAAAGGAACACCGGCTCTGTTGAAATCAAGATAGCTTTTCGTACCACGATGAGTACTTTTACAAGTATCTTCTTCAATGTGCATCTCTTCAATGTATATTTTTTTAGTTGTATCATCAACTTCAATTTCAACATATCCATCATAGCCAATTGGAGTACGATTTTGCGTTATTTGATAATTTTTAGGATTATCAGGATAAAAATAATTTTTACGATCAAAATGCATTTGCTTTCTAATTTTACAATTTAGGACAGTAGCTGCCTTAATAGCTAAAGATAGAACTTCTTCATTTAAAGTTGGAAGAGTTCCAGGATAACCTAAATCAACGACATTGGTTAATGAATTAGCCATTTCACCATAACCATTTAAGGAGTTAGAAAAAATTTTTGTTTTAGTTTTTAATTCAACATGAACTTCTATTCCAATTGTAGGTATATAATTAGCCATTTTATTCATCTCCTCTAGGGTTAAGATTTAAGTTTAGTTTCTTCTCGATGAAGCTTCCTAATTGATATATTTTTGCTTCTTCAAAGTCATTAGCAATTATTTGCATACCAATAGGCATTTTATCTTTAGAAAAGCCAATTGGAATGTTTAATCCAGGAAGCCCAGCCATGTTAACTGGAATAACTAAAACATCATCCATGAAACTTTTTAGTGAATCATCCATTTTATCATCTAAATTATAAGCTGTTGTTGTGGTAGTTGGGCCAATAATAAAATCATATTTTGCAAAAACTTTAGTAAATTCCTTTTTCATATCATCTCTTATTGACAAAGCCTTATTATAATATGTTTTAGCATTTTCGCCACTTAAAAGATAAGAACCTACCATTATTCTTCTTTTTACTTCATCACCAAAGACACTTCTAGTTCCATAGTATAAATCTGATATATCAGTTGGATTTTCTTTAGAATAGCCATAACGAATACCATCAAAGCGAGCTAAATTAGAACTAGCTTCTCCCATAGCAATAATTTGATATAGTGTCACAGCATTTTCTAAATATTTAACATCAATGAAGTCTACAGAGATGTTGTTTTTCCTTAATAATTCTATGACTTCCATTACTTTGTCTTTTATTTCATGACTAACTATGTCACTCATAAAATAATTAGGAACAGCTACTTTGATATTTTTTAGTTCTTTACCGATTAAAGAGGTAAAATCTTCTACTTCTCTTTTAGAACTAGTTAAATCTTTAGGATCATGACCAGCAATAACATTTAAAAGTAATGCGTTTTCATAAACATTTTTAGTCATTGGACCAATTTGGTCTAAAGATGAGGCAAAAGCAACTAATCCATAGCGAGATACTCTACCATAAGTTGGCTTCATACCAACAATTCCACAGTAGCTTGCTGGTTGTCTAATAGAACCACCGGTATCAGTTCCTAGAGCAAATAAAACATCGCGTGCAGCAATAGTAGTAGCAGAACCACCAGATGATCCTCCTGATATTTTTTCTTTATTCCAAGGATTTTTAGGAGCTTTATAGTAACTAGTTCTACTAGATGAGCCCATTGCAAATTCATCCATATTAGTTTTACCAATAATAATCATATTCTTGGCATTTATTTTTTCAATGACAGTTGCATCATAAATAGGAATAAAATTATCTAGGATGTGTGATGCGCAAGTTGTTCTTAAATCTTTTGTAACAATATTATCTTTAATCGCAATAGGAAGTCCAAATAAAAGATTATCTACTTCTTTTTCTTCTAATTCCTTAGCTTTTTTGATAGCAGCTTCTTTATTTAGAGTAATATAAGCATTAAGTTCTGTGTTATTTTCAATATTACTAAAAGCTTCTTCTACTAGGTCTAGGGGTTTTATTTTCTTTTCCTTTAAAAGTTTGTTTATTTCTGTTATGTCTTTATTTAAATATTTCATTATTATGCCCCCTCACTAATAACAACAGGTACTTCAATAAAATTGCCACTATGATGAGGAACATTTTTTAAAACTTCTTTAGGCTCTAACATTTCTCCTGGAATATCTTTTCTTGGCTCAGTGGAATTATCCCAAGGAGCAATGAGAATATCATCATCGTAGCCCTTTACATCATTTATTTTTTCGACTTCATTTAGAAGCTGTTTTAATTCTATTTGAAACTTTTCTATTTCTTTATCAGTTAGTTTAATACGAGCGAGTTCAGCAACGTGTAGTACTTCCTCTTTAGTAAGCTTTTCTTCCATAAACACACTTCTCCTTTAACTTTAGTTATTGTATCAAATTTCTAAAGAAAAGTCTATTAGTGCAAAGAAAAA
>CANQIM010000037.1 GCA_947624075.1 uncultured Bacilli bacterium
TTTTTTCTTGTATAATATATGTCATTGGAGGGATATTATGGCAAAAGATGCTAAAAAAGAAGAAACTAAAGTAGAAAAGAAAGAAACAAAGAAAAAGACAACTAAAAATAATGTTCATGAAGTAAAAATTAAAATTGCAGATAAAGACTGGAAAGATGCTGTTGAAAAATCTTTTAAAGAAAAACAAAAAACTGCTAAAGTAGATGGGTTCCGTAAAGGAAAAGTACCAAGAGAAATATATGAAAAGAATTTTGGTAAAGAAAGTTTATGGTTTGATTCTGCTGAAAAGTTAATTCAAGTTGCTTATTTAAAAGCTTTAGCTGAATCTAAGCTTGATCCAGTTGTTCAACCAACAGTTAATATAACTGATATTAATGATGATTTTGTTGAATATGAATTTAAAATTACTACTAAACCAGATGTAAATGTAAAGAAATATAAGGGTTTAAATGTTAAACCAGAAAAAGTAGAAGTTACTGATGAAGAAATCAATCATGAATTAGGACATTTATTAGAAAAATATACTGAATTAGTGGTTAAAGATGGTAAAGTTGAAAATGGAGATGTAGCAGTTATCGACTTTGAAGGTTTCAAAGATGGTGTAGCTTTCGATGGTGGTAAAGGTGAAAATTATTCTCTAGAAATAGGTTCAAATACCTTTATTCCAGGTTTTGAAGAACAAGTAATCGGAATGAAAGCTGGCGATGAGAAAGATTTAGACTTAACATTCCCAGAGGATTATGGTGTTAAAGACTTGGCAGGGGCTAAAGTAGTATTTAAAGTTAAATTACATGAAGTAAAACAAAAACAAACTCGTGAATTAGATGAAGACTTTTTTGATGACTTAGGCATGGAAGGAATTGATTCTGAAGAGAAATTAAAAGAAGAAATAAAGAATTCCATAAAAGCTCAAAAAGAAATGGATACTGAAAATAAATATATTGATAAATTACTAGAAGAAGTATCTAAAAATGTTGAAGTTGATATTCCAGAAGAAATGGTTGAAGAAGAAGTTAATCGTTTAATGGGAAGATTTGAAGAGCAAATGAAAATGCAAGGAATTTCTTTAGACTTATATTATCAATTTACTCGTTCCACTGAAGATGACTTAAAGAATCAAATGGAAAAAGAAGCTTATGCTAATGTATTATATCGATTAATGCTAGAAGAAATAACTAAGTTAGAAAAAATTGAAATTAGTTTAGAAGAGGCAGAAGAAGAAGCTAAAAAATTAGCTGAAGAATACAAGATGGAAAAAGAAGAGTTCTTAAAGCAATTTGGCGGTATTGAAATGATTCAATATGATTTAGAAATGCGTAAGACAATCGAAAGATTAAAAGAATTAAATAAATAAAAATAGAAAAACTCATTTTGAAGAAAAGTGAGTTTCTTTTTTTTACTTTTTCGGCTAATTTTGTTGAAAAAAATTTTATTTCATATATAATAGAAAGCAGTATTTTAAAAACTGGAGGTGAAATATCGTGGAAAACTATGATAATAAACTTTTAGTGTTAATTATTAATGACATGGTAGTTTTACCAAATACAGAAATAAGAATAGAATATGATAATATCTATGATAAGCAAATGATAGATATAGTAGATAGACTAGATAATAATTTAATGTTAATCGTAAATCCATTAGAGGAAAATTTTGCTGGAATCACATCACTTCCTCAATATGGTATTTTAGGAGAGTTAAAATTAAAAATAAATGTTCCAAATGGTAAAACGAGAGTTGTTATCGAAGGACTTGAAAGAGTTCATATACAAAATTATTATGAAGAAGGCGAATTTTTTAAGGCTACCTATGAAGAGGCTTTAATTGAGTCTACAAAAGATGATGAAAGTTATTTTAATATCTTATTAAAATCTTTAGATAATTATGTTGATAAAGTTCCTTATATGGGAAATGCTATAATATCGCAAGTTGATCATGTTGATACCTTAACCGATTTATGTGATTTGATAGCTAGTTTTATTCCTATTAGTTATCATGATAAGAAAAAGTATGTAACAACAATTTCTCCAATTGAGAGAACTAAAATGTTACTTGCTGATATGAATAAAGGTATAAAACTAATTGATTTAGAAAGAAAAATTGAGCGAGAAGTTGAAGATGAATTAAACGAATCACAAAGAGAGTATTTTTTACGTGAAAAGATAAAAATAATGCAGAAAGAGTTAGGGGAAGTTAATAGTAAAGATGATGAAATAGAAGCTTTAAAGAAAAAATTAAAAAAGTTAAAGTGTAATTCCAAAGTAAAAGAGAAAATTAAACAAGAAATTTCTCGATATGAGAATTTAAATAGTAATTCTCCAGAATTGGGAATGATTAGAGAATATATTGATTGGATGATTAATCTACCTTGGAATAATTATACGAAAGATACAGATGATTTAGAAAAAGTTAAAAATATTTTGGATTCTTCACATTACGCTTTGGATGAAGTAAAAACACGTATCTTAGAATACTTAGCTGTTAAGCAAAATACTAATAATTTACGTAGTCCTATTATTTGTTTAGTTGGACCTCCTGGTGTTGGTAAAACATCTCTTGCTTTAAGTATTGCGAAAAGTTTAGGTAGAAAGTCTGCTAAAATAAGTGTTGGTGGTATAAATGATGAAGCTGAAATTGTAGGACATAGAAGAACTTATATAGGAGCCAATCCTGGAAGAATTATTCAAGGTATAAAGAAAGCTGGTACAACAAATCCTGTATTTATAATTGATGAAATTGATAAAATGACAAAAGATATTAAGGGAGATCCAGCTAGTAGTTTATTAGAAGTACTAGACCCAGAACAAAATAGTAAGTTTTCTGATCATTATATAGAAGAAGAATTTGATTTATCAAAAGTAATGTTTATCGCAACAGCAAATTATGTAGAACAAATTCCTTATGAATTGAAAGATAGATTAGAAATAATAAATATATCTAGTTATACAGAATATGAAAAATTAGATATAGCTAAAAATCATTTAGTACCTAAACTTTTAGAAGAACATGGATTAACATCTTTACAAGTTCAAATTACAGATGAAGCTTTAATGTCAATTATAAGATTTTATACAAAGGAAGCTGGAGTTCGTGAATTAGAAAGAACGATAGCTACTTTATTTAGAAAAATTGTCAAGAAGTTACTTCTTGAAAAGAATGAAGTCTTTTTTGAAATAAACGAAGAGATGCTTGAAGAATTTTTAGGTAAAAAGAAATATTTCTATATGGAACGTGCAGGTAAAGAAGAAATTGGTGTTGTTAATGGAATGGCTTATACTGTTTTTGGTGGCGATATTTTACCAATAGAAGCAACTATGTTTAAAGGAAAAGGGGAACTTATTTTGACAGGCTCTTTAGGAGAAGTTATGCAAGAGTCTTGTCATATTGCTCTTGATTACATTAAAGCTAATATGAAGCAATTTGGTATAAAAGAAGAAACTTTTATAAAAAATGATATTCATATTCACGTTCCTGAAGGAGCTGTTAATAAAGATGGACCATCAGCTGGTATTACAATAACTACAGCCTTAATTAGCTTATTTACACAAAAAACCGTTTCACGAGAAATTGCCATGACAGGAGAAATTACTTTACGAGGTAGAGTTCTTGCAATCGGAGGTTTAAAAGAAAAAATAATTGGTGCTCATAGAGCAGGAGTTAGAAAAGTCTTTTTACCTTTAGAAAATGAGAAAGATTTAGATGAAATACCAGAAGAAATTAAAAAAGATATTGAATTTTACTTTGTAAAAAATTATAGTGATATTTTTAAAAAGTTATTTGAGGGGGAAGAATAATGAAGAAAAAAGACTTTTACAATGTAGTTAAAATAAAAACAGAACTTATTACTTTAGATATTAATAAGTTAAAAGAAAAATATAGTGCTGAAAAAAACTTTTTAGAATTTTCAAAAAATATTTCTTTATTATTAGAAAATGAAAAGCCTTTTTTACTTTTATCAGTTGCTTTTTTAGATAAGATTAGAACTATCTTAGAGTTAAATAGATTTCAAATTAAAGATAAAAATATCATCAACTTAATTAATGAAATATTAATAAAATTAAATGAGTTAGAGAATCTTAAGAATAATGAAAAAAGATATTTAGTTTATAATTATATAGATTATCAAAATGAAACAAGACACATTTATTATGATGATTTAGCTAATTTTTTAGGAGCAATTGCTTTAGATTATGAAGTTTTAAAAGCCTTATTAAAGGATGATGTTAGAAATTATCCTAATGATGAAGCTTTTTTAGCGACAACCAATTATTTTTTAGAGGTTGAACCTGAAATTTATGAAGATAGTGAAATTCGCTATATAACAAGAGAAAAATTGAAAAAATTACAAACAAAAAAATTTGGTTTTAAAGATAGAAATGTTAAGCAATTAGCTAAAATTACAAGTTACAATTTTAGAAATAGATGGGATTAAAATGGAAGAAAAATTATTACGATTTGTGAAAATGTTAGCCGTTAAAGACAAATTATTACGTTTAGAAAAAGAAGAATTAGTAGAAGAGTATCGTGAAATGAGTAAGTATACTCTTTTTGTTGAAGGTGTTCTTGCTTTAGTTGAAGATGATAAAGATTTTTTTCACTTTTCAGCATTAAAAGAAGAAGTCTTTGAAGTGTTTTCTCTTTATCGATTTGATAAATCATTAGATAAAAGCTTAATTGCAAAAATAAATAAAGTAATTACAGCTTTTAATTCTATAAAAGATATTGATGATGACACAGAAAAAAGAGATACAGCAATGATTGATTATTGTACAAAAGAAATAATCGCAAGAGGTTTTATCTTTACTGATCCTGTATCATTATTAGAATCATTTACCTATGATATAGATGTTTTTATAAGTATTTTAGATGAAGATTTATCTTCTTTTGAAGATGAACGATTTGTTTTAGCATCTCTTAATTACTTTGGAAATGTTTTTAAAGAAATGTATGAAGATGAAGAAATAAGAGAAGTTGTAAAAAATTACTTAGAAATGGTAAAAAAGAAAAAAGGCCTATTTAGAGGAAAGATTAAATCTTATGCTAAAGATATGAATAAAAAGTTTTTTCAAGAAGCAGAATAGTACTGCTTTTTTTTTCATATTATTATATAGATAGAGGAGGAAAGAATGAAAAAAAATATATCTTTTGAAAAGAAAATTACTTTTCCTACAATGATAGGAGAAATTAGTGCCATTGATTTAGAACATAATTTGAAATTTATTGATGAAAGTAATGTTGAAGGCGAATTTATTGTTAAAGGAAAATATAAATTGACAGAAGCTTCTCGCTTAGAAGAAGACTTTGAATATAAAATTCCAACAGAAATTGTTTTAACGGAAAAACTAGATTTAGTAACAACTAATATTGAAATTGTTGATTTTTATTATGAAATAGAAAATGATGATACTATGATTTGCTTTATAGAAATAAAGATTGAAGGATTAGAAAAAATTGAATTAGAAGATGATTCAGTAAGAAATCAAGATTTAGAATTCTTAGAAGATAGAGAGTGCGATGGCGATATAAAAACAGAAGAAGAAAAAGAAATACCTCATAAAGATAATGATAAAATGGATGTAGAAAAGATAGAAGAAGTAAAAGAAGTTGAATTTAAGGATTTAGAAAAAATAAATGAAAAAGAAGAAAAATTAGAAGAAATGCGAAGTGAAGAAGAAATTTTTAATAATGGAAATGGAGAAGAAAATATGAAAAAAGATGAAATGAATGAAGAAATTCAAGAAGAAGTAGAAATGGAAGAAACAAAAGAAGAAGAAACAGAAAGTTTATCTAATATATTTTCATCACTATCAGAAAAAGAAGAAACCTTTGCTACTTATTCAGTATATATTTTACGAGAAGAAGAGACAATTAATACAGTAATAGAAAAATATAAAACAACAAAAGAAGAATTAGAAAAATATAATGATTTAAATAGTTTAACCAAAGGCTCAAAAATAATTGTTCCTATTTTAAGTAATGATTAAAAAAGTGTTAGGAGAAAATGATTTATCCCTAAATAATATTTCCTATAGAGGACATAGTAGAATTATAAATACCAATAAAGGTAAATTTGTTATAAAAGAAAAGAAAAGTAATTTAAAAGAAATATATGACTATTTAAATGTAAAAAAATATTATAGTTATTTACCAATTACTAATGATTATAATGACTCCTATGAATTATACCCCTTTGTAGAAGAAGTTAATACTGATAACTCATCTAAAGCCGTTGATATGGTCTATGAACTTGCTATGTTACATGTAAAAACAACTACTTATGAAGAGGTAAATTTAGATGAAATAAAAAAATTATATGAGGAAACTAATAAAAGGATTGATTATTTATATAAATATTATTTAGATTTACAAGACTACATTGAAAGTAATGTTTATATGGCACCAGCTGAATATCTTTTAATTAGAAATATAAGTATAATTTATCAACTATTAAGATTTTCTAAAGAAAAGCTAGATGTTTGGTACCAAGAAAAAGAAAAATTAAAAAAAGAAAGATATGTTCTTTTGAATAATAATTTAAAATTAGATCATTTTTTAGAAGGAGAAAATAATTACTTTATTAATTGGAGTAAAGCTAGAAGAGGAATAGTTGTTTATGACTTTTTAAATTTTTTTCATAATAATTACTTAGAACTTGATATGAAATCTTTATATGACTTATATCAAACAAAATACCCTTTTACCAAAGATGAAGAAAACTTATTTTTAGCTTTATTAGCAATTCCTTCAGAAGTTAATTTTAAAAATAGTAATTATATAAATACTATTAAAGTAAAAAATCTAGTAGTATATTTAAATAAAGTAATGGTTTTTGCCTTAAAAGAAGATGAAAAATATCAAGAAGAATATGAATAAAAATTCAAAGAAAAGAATAAAAGCATTTAGGCGTGTTGTAATAAATAAAAGAAGTAATAATTGATAAAAGATAACAATAATAGTTATAAGTATGCCAGAAAGATAGAAGATGTTGCTTCTTCTTTTTTGTTTACAGAAATTGCAACGACAGAAAAAGGAATGTTTGTTTTTCATAGATTATCACCTATAATATTTTATGAAATTAGTTTTTAATTGGTACTTTTAATTTAGGCTTTTAATTGATATAATTTAAATAGTTGGAGGTATCATAGTGAAGTATAAATGTAGTATTTGTGGTAAAGTTTTTGAAAGTAATGAGAGTATTGTTAAATGTCCTTATTGTAATGCTGAAGGAGAAAAGATTAGTAAAGTTTTAGAAAATGATACTTTAAATAAAGGACCCATTCCTATTTCAGAAAATAATCCTGGTATAATGCGTATTGAAGAACGCTGTATTAAATGTGGTAGATGTAGAACAATATGTCAAACACAAGTTGGTGTTTTATATGATTTTAATAAAGCTAAAAGAGAAGTATGTCTATCCTGTGGTCAATGTATTTTGAATTGTCCAGTTGGGGCTTTAGTACCAAGATTTAATTATAAGAAAATACTTGATTATTTACATGATACTAAAAAGGTAGTAGTTGCTTTTACATCTCCTGCTGTAAGAGTTGCTTTAGGTGAAGAGTTTCAAAGCCTAGAAGATAATGTTGAAGGAAAGATGGTTACAGCTTTGAGAAAATTAGGCTTTGACTATGTTTTAGATACTACTTTTGGCGCTGATTTAACAATTATGGAAGAAGCAAGTGAATTTGTAGAGCGTCTTAAAGCAAAGAAAAACTTGCCTCAATTTAGTAGCTGCTGTCCAGCTTGGGTAAGATATTTGGAAATTTATCATCCTGATTTGATTAATCATTTGTCTACTTGTAAAAGTCCTATTGGTATGCAAGGAACTATGATTAAGAGTTATTTTAGTGAAATGATAGGTGTTGATAAAGAAGATATTATAGCTGTTGCAATTACACCATGTACAGCAAAAAAAAGAGAAATAACTTTACTTGATAATACAGATACTGATTATGTTATTACAACAACAGAACTTGCTATGATGCTAAGAGAAAGTGCAATTGATTTTAATTCTTTAGAAGAAGGAACTTTTGATAAATTGATGAATCGAGGTAGTGGTGGAGGAGTAATTTTTGGAAGTTCTGGTGGAGTAACAGAATCTCTTGCTAGAACAGCCTATCACTTTCTAACTGGTGAAGATGCCCCTTCAAAATTATTAGAATTTAACTCAGTACGTGGCTATGAAACTTGTAAAGAAGCAGTCTTAGAAATTGGTGAAAATAAGTTGAATTTATTAGTCATTCATGGTATGCTAAATATCGAGGACATTTTAAAAGAAATAGAGCAAGGTAGTAAGAAATATGACTTTATTGAAGTTATGAATTGTCCTTTAGGATGCGTTGGTGGTGGAGGTCAGCCATTAGGAATTGTTTCTAAACAGAAAGAAACAGTTGAGAAAAGAAGTAAAGGCTTATATAAGGAAGATAGTAATCTTTTTATAAGAGCAAGCTATCAAAACCCTGATATAATTGATATTTATAAAAGTTACTTAGAAAGACCTTTAAGCCCTAAAGCAGAAGAACTTCTTCATACAAGTTATGAGGATAGAAGTAGTATATTAGGAGAATAAATCCTTAATATAAATTTATAAAGAAAGAGGTAGAAAATATGGAATTAAAAGGAAGTAAAACTGAACAAAATTTAATGACTGCATTTGCAGGTGAAAGCCAAGCTAGAAATAAATATACTTATTATGCTAGCAAAGCTAAAAAGGATGGTTATGAACAATTAGCAGCTATCTTTTTAGAAACAGCTGAAAATGAAAAAGAGCATGCTAAATTATGGTTTAAAGAATTACATGGAGGAGATATTCCAACTACAGAAGAAAATTTACAAGATGCTGCAAATGGTGAAAACTATGAATGGACAGAAATGTATAAAGAATTTGCCGAAACTGCTAAAGAAGAAGGATTTACTCGTTTAGCATTCCTTTTTGAAAAAGTAGGAGAAATTGAAAAAGAACATGAAAAGAGATACTTAAAATTACTTCAAAATATTAAAGATGATAGAGTATTCCACAAAGATGGTGAAAAGATTTGGGTATGCCGTAACTGTGGACATGTTTATACAGGAAAAGATGCTTTAGAAGTATGTCCAGTATGTAGTCATAAACAAAGCTTTATGGAATTAAAAGCTGAAAATTATTAAAA
>CANQIM010000038.1 GCA_947624075.1 uncultured Bacilli bacterium
ACAAATGTTGTTTTTAGACCAAAATTTGTAGGATTAGAAAATATACCTCTAGACAAAAGCGTAATATTAGCTGGAACACATACAAATAATCTTGATTGTCTTTTACTAATTAGCTCTACAAAAAGAAGTGTTCATTTTTTAGCTAAAGATGAACTTTGGAAAGGACCTAAAAAAATTATTTTTGCACATATGGGTTTAATTCCTGTTAATAGGAGACAAAAAGACCACAATGCTATTGTCCAAGCTGAACAATATTTAAATAATAATAGTGTAATTGGAATATTCCCAGAAGGAACCATAAGAAAAGGTGAGGACTTACTTCCTTTTAAAATAGGAGCCGTAAAAATGGCCAGCGATACAAATTGTGATATTATTCCTTTTGCTATTGTTGGAAAATATAAAGCTTTTCATAAAGGTCTTACTATTATTTTTGGTGAACCTTATAAAATAAAAAGTTCTGATTTAGTAGAAGAAAATGATCTTTTAAAAAATAAAGTAAAAAAATTAACAGAAATAGGAGGAAGATATGGGAAAGATAAGTGATTTTTTCTTTAAACTATTTAAGAAAAAAACGGCAGATAAACCTTGGTTAGATTATTATTCTAGAGAAGAGCAAGCTATTAAATTCACAAACAAATCTATTTATGATTATATGAAAGATGAAGTAGGTAACGACCTGGATTTTATAGCTTTAAATTATTTTGAAAACAGAATTAGTTATAATGATTTTTTTAAAAATATAAATACCTGTGCAAGAGCATTAAGAGAATTTGGCGTAAAAGAAAAAGATGTTGTCACAATTTGTTTACCTAACATGCCAGAAGCAATTTATATATTTTATGCTTGTAATAAAATTGGTGCTGTAGCTGATATCATTCATCCTCTTTCAAGCCCAGAACAAGTAAAGTTTTATTTGCATGAATCAAAATCTAGATATTTATTTTTGGTAGATTTTAATTATGATAAGATGAAGAAAATAATTCCAGAAACACTTGTTTATAAAACAATTCTTGTATCACCTAAAGAAAGCATGCCATTTGCTTTAAGTATGGGATATGCCCTAACACGTAGTATAAAAAATAAAAGACCACTATTTAATGATACAGCATATATGAGTTGGAAAAAATTTATGAGATATGGAACATCTAACTTAAGAGAATATCATGCAAAAATTGATTGTAAAGATTTGGCTTTAATTCTTCATAGCGGTGGAACTACTGGAACTCCTAAAGGTATTATGATTTCTAACTATAGTTTTAATGCCATTGCTCAACAAAGTGCTGTCAATGTTATTGACGTTAGACCAAAAGATAAAATAGTTACAATTTTACCTATCTTTCATGGCTTTGGATTAGGTATTTGTATTCATACACCAATCTGTCTTAAAGTTGAAACAATTTTAATGCCAGAGTATGATGCAAATAGATTCTATAAAATTTGGAAAAATGATAAACCACATGTAATATTGGGAGTTCCTACCTTATGGGAAGGTATGCTGTCTAACAAAAAATTTGCTGATGTCGATATGTCACAACTAAAATATATCATTAGTGGTGGTGATTATCTATCTATTCAATCCGAAATGCGTATTAACAGTTTTCTACATAAGCATGGAGCTAAAGTCAATATACTAAAAGGTTACGGAATGACCGAAAGTGTTGCAGCAACAGCTTATACTTTTCCTGGAACTAATGAAAAAGGTAGCATTGGCATTCCAATGGTTGGCAATAATTACAAAATTTGTGACCCTGAAACGATGAAGGAACTTCCTTTTGGTGAAGAAGGAGAAATTTGCGTCAATGGTCCAACCTTAATGATGGGATATTTAAACAATGAAGAAGAGACAAATCAAGTCATTAAAATTCATAGTGATGGCAAAAGATGGTTACATACAGGTGATATAGGTTATATTTCTCCTAGTGGCGTTGTATATTTTACTTCAAGATTAAAAAGAATGATAATAGTTTCAGGTTTTAATGTCTACCCATCTATGATTGAAAAAACAATTTTAAAACACAAAGATGTTAGTAAAGTATGTGTAGTTGGTATTCCTCATCCTTATAAAATTCATGTACCAAAAGCTTTCATAGTTTTAAAGGAAGGTGTAGAACCATCTAGCAAAATCAAAAAAGAAATTAAAGATTTATGTAAAAATGAACTTGCTGTCTACTCAATTCCTAAAGAAATTGAATTTAGAGACAACTTACCTATAACATTATACAATAAGATTAATTACAAATTGTTAGAAGATGAGGAGCTACAGAAATATGAAAAAAACGCCAAAGCTTAAAACATGGGGATATAGACTTTTTAAACCATTTTTAGGCTTCTTATTTAAATTTTACTATCGACCTATTGTCATTAATAAAGAAGCTATACCTAAATCTGGCCCTATAATTATTTGTGGCAATCACATGCATATATACGACCAATGTCCAGTAATTATTTCCACAAAAAGAGTAGTTCATTATATGGCAAAAAAAGAATATTTTGAGGGAAAGTTTAAATGGTTTTTCAAAATAACAGGTTGTATTCCAGTAAATCGTCAAATTAAAGATGAAAATGCCACTAACTTGGCTCTTGATGTACTTAATAATGGTGGTGCTATAGGTTTATTTCCAGAAGGAACAAGAAATAAGACAGATAAGTTTTTATTACCATTTAAATTTGGTGCCGTTTCTATGGCAAAAAAGACAAATGCTACAATTATACCTTTTGGCATTTCTGGAAAATATAAGCGAGGAGAAAAATTAATAATAAGATTTGGTCAGCCTTTTAAAATAGGAGAAATGGATTTAGAAGAAGCAAATAAAAAACTTTATAATGAAATAGAAATATTAATGAAGAAAAATATAAAGTACTTAGAAAATATAAATAATAAATAAAATAAATTAAAATAAAAACATAAGATTAGGAGAAATAAATATGATTATAAATAGTTTTGATGATAAATCAGCGGCAAAGATAAATCCGAAACCAAAAGAAAATAGGTTAAAATGTGATGCTTGTATAGTAACATTTTCTAATATTATAGAAGATTATGTTCTAAAGAATTATCAAGTAGAAAAATGTTCCTCATTTAAAATGGTAACAGGTACTTTTCCTATTTACAAAATTAACTATAATGGAAAAGTATTTGCTTTTTATAAAACTTTTTTAGGAGCACCAGCATCAGTTGGAATATTAGAAGATGTTACTGAAGAAATAGATACTAATAAGTTTGTTGTATTTGGTGGATCTGGATGCTTAAATAAAGAAATAGCTCATGGAAGAATAATGATTCCCACTGAATCATATCGAGATGAGGGAACAAGTTATCACTATGCTCAAGCATCAGACTACATAAAAAACAAAAATGCCAATATAGTAGCGAAATTTATGGAAAGTAAAGACTTGCCATACATATTAGGTAAAAATTGGAGTACAGATTCTTTCTATCGTGAAACTGAAAATAATATAGCTAAAAGAAAAGCAGATGGATGTATATCAGTAGAAATGGAATGTTCTGCAATGCAAGCAGTATGTGATTTTAGAAATTTAAACTTATACTATTTCTTAACAAGTGGTGATTTATTAGATGCTCCAGAATGGGATGAAAGACATGTAGAGGGAGAATATGCTGGAACACAACACGATACTAGACATTTCGATATAGCTATAGAACTTGCTGATTACATAAGTAATTAAAAAAAATAATCACTACCACCGAACGAGGAAGAATTATTAGATGTTACCATCATAAAAATTAGGAACAAAGACACAGGAATTAAAAGATTGGCTCAAAGAGCATGGAAGTGAAATCGCAATCATTGCTAATTCTAGAGATGGTATACCAGATACAAAAGAAAAAGAAGAAAGTTTAAAAAGAAACATTTTAGAATTAGAAGAAATAGGCTTCACTGTAAATGAGTTGGATTTAAAAGATTATTTTTATCAAGAAGATAAGTTAAAAGAAGCTTTAAAGGATTGTCATGCTGTTTATGTAATAGGTGGTAATACTTTTTCTTTAAGACTAGCCATGAAATATAGTGGTTTTGATAATTACCTAAAAGAACAACTAGATAATGATAATTTTTTATACGCTGGATATAGTGCAGGAATATGTGTTTTAGCACCAACATTAATAGGTTTAGATATAGTAGATAAGCCAATAAATCCTTATGATGCAAAACCTGTTATATATGAAGGATTACAAATATTAGATTATATACCAGTTCCACACTATAAGTCTAATCATCCAGAAAGTAAACTAGTTGACGAAGTGGTTTCCTTATTTGATAAAATGAAAGTAAACTATAAGACTTTAAAAGATGGTGAAGTAATTATAGAAAACTTTAGTACTAAAAAAGTCAAAAAATAATGTAATTCATCACTGATGACAATTTAATAAAAAATTAATACAAATTAGAAAAACGTAAAATAAAGTACAATTAACAAAAAATCATGATATAATGATTACGAATAATAGTAGAAATAGTTAGAAAGATTTTTAACTATAATGTCTATTTATTCTTTAAATCCAAAAATAAAAAAGAAAGAGGTAGAAAATATGGGATTTTTTAAAGCTTTTAGCGGAGCCATTGGCGGTACTTTTGCTGACCAATGGAAAGATTATTATGTACCAATGCCAGGGGTACCAGCAACAGCAGGATTGTTTCCAGCTGTACCACATGGAACTGATAACGGTCGTGGTTCTAACACAAGTGGTTCAGAAAATATAATAACTAATGGAAGTAAAATTGTTGTTCCAGAAGGAACAGCATTAATAACACTTCAAGATGGCGCAATTACAGGATTTATTGCTGAAGCAGGAGGTTATGAATTTAAGTCAGATGATCAAAATTCAAAATCTATATTTAGTGGAGATGGTATTTTATCTTCAACTGTTAAAACATCATGGGAAAGATTTAAGTTTGGTGGACAAGCAGCAAGTCAACAATTAGCTTTCTATGTTAACTTAAAGGAAATTCCTAACAATAAATTCGGAACACAATCAGAAATATATTGGGATGACGCCTATTTTGGCACACAAGTAGGAGCTATTACAAGAGGTACATATACTTTGAAAATAGTTGATCCATTACTATTTGTTAAGAATTTTGTACCAACTAGCTATCTTCAACCAAATGCTAAAGTATTTGATTTCGATGACATGGATAACGATGCAGGAACAGAATTATTTAATGAAGTTGTTGGAACTTTATCAGCAGCTTTCTCAAATTATACTAATGATCCCAGCAAAGGCAACAGAATGGCCAAAATTCAAGGAGATCAAATTGGCTTTGCTCAAGCATTATCACAAGCTGTAGAGGATGTTTATCATTGGAAAAGTTCCCGTGGACTTGAAATTGTTAAAACTGCGATTTTAGCTATTGAATATGATGAAGATACTAAGGAATTAATGAAAGATGTTAAAAAGGCCGATGCTTTATCTGGAGCAAGAGGAAATTCATTTATGCAACAATCTGTTGCTAGAGGAATTCAATCTGCAGGTGAAAGCGGTGGCGGTTCAGGTATGGCCTTTATGGGTATGGGCATGAATGCTGCTAACGGAATGATGGGCGGTATGCAACAACA
Organism: uncultured Bacilli bacterium; assembly: GCA_947624075.1. Taxonomy (GTDB): domain Bacteria; phylum Bacillota_I; class Bacilli_A; order RF39; family UBA660; genus CANRGD01. Next base: position 5,578 of record CANQIM010000038.1, read on the forward strand.
ACCTACCCAATCTTCATATCAACCTAATTTTGCTCAATCACAAAATCAACCAACAGAAGCAACACAACAATCCCCACAAGATAAATTATTAGAGATGAAAAAATTACTTGATGCCGGTGCCATTACTCAAGAAGATTATGACAAAGTGAAAAATCAAATTTTAGGTATATAATTATGCAAAATAAAAGTAGTGAGACCCTAACTCCTACAAGCAATGAACAACAAACTAATGAACCCACAATTATAAAAACTGACATTGATGCTAAGAATGGACAAAACAAATGTCCAAAGTGTGGCTCTTCAGATATTAGTTTGAATGTTACCACAGGAAAACTAAGATGTAATTTTTGCCGTCATGAATTTGAACCACAAAAACTTGAAAATATGCAAAATGATTTGAGTCAACTACAAGGACAAGTTATGGCATCAGGTGCAACTGATATAGTTGCCGATACAAACGACGTAATGACTTTAAAATGTAGTAGCTGTGGAGCTGAAGTAGTAATTGATACTGCTTCAGCAACCCAAGCTCGTTGCCATTGGTGCCGAAACACTCTATCTATTAACCAACAAATTCCCAATGGAACTATACCAGATTTACTTTTACCTTTTAAAGTTACGAAAGATGATGCTAAAAAAGAAATTGAAAAGTTTGTAGGAAATAGAAAATTTTTTGCTCATCCCAAATTTAAACAAGAATTTACTACCGAAAATATTATGGGAGTTTATTTGCCATATATGATTATTGACGTTAATTCTCATGTAAATTTAATAGGTGAGGGAGAGCATTTGAAAAGACAGTATTATGATAGCAATTCTAAACAAACATATTATGATGCTGATTTATATCATGTAGAAAGAGAATTTGATTTAGTAATAGACGGTTTAACTGTTGAATCAAGTGCTGATAAGCTCAACAAAACTAGTTCGGCCAAAACCAATAATGTTATCAATTCTATAATGCCTTTTGATTTAGAAAATTGTGTTAAATATGATTCTAATTATTTAAAAGGCTTTACTTCAGAAAAAAGAGATGTTAACATAGAGCAGTTAAGACCAATCATAGAAACAGAATCAAAAGATATCGCCAAATTTTCCGTCAATGACACATTAAATCAATATGACCGTGGCGTTGCTTGGAATAATCAACAGGTTGAAGTAAAAGGTCAACAATGGAAATCAGCTTACCTACCAGTTTGGCTTTATAGTTACTTACAGGTAAGTGGTAGCAACAAAGTACTTCACTATGTAGCTGTAAACGCTCGCACCAAAGAAACAATGGGCAGTGTACCAATTCATTTACCAAAATTATTACTTATTTCCTTTTTAGTAGAAATATTGGGATTTATTGCCATGATGTATATTGAGTTTGATTATAATTTTTTATTCTTGTTAGTAGGTTTTATTTATTTCTTTATAATGTATTCAAAGTATCGAAACTCTACTGCTAGACATAAATATGAAATAGAAACTAAAACACAGGTAACAAATTTAAGAAAAGTAGATAATTTTATTAAAACAGAAAATAGAACAACTAGATCACGAACTAGGGGAGCAAACAATACAACTATTGGCAATGAAACTATGGTTGATCAATTATTAGAAAAAATAGCTGATCCTACTTCAATATTAAAAAAATAAAATCCTTCCTTACATTAAAAGGTTGGATTTTTTCTATTTATTAAAATATCTATTCCAAAATTCATTCAAAAATCAAATTTTAAAAGATATTCTAACTCAATTACCTAAATTTAAATTCTTAGTATCATACTATTTATTGAAAGTTTTAAAACATTTATTCTAAATTCAATTATTTAGTATCATTGCTAAATCAATAATCACTAAGGCACCACTTTCAGAAGTGTACTGTTTCATAAACATCTAATAATTTTTATTTTCAATCGTTCTTCGACAAAATTTACATACGCCTGTTCTTTCTGTTAACAAATTATCAGAACCGCAATAGGGACAACGAACATAACTTGTATGTTTTGCTTTTTCTTGTTTCTCTTGAATTTTCAAATTGTTTTCTTCTCTAATCTCTCTATCTTGTTTTTCTACTTCTTTAATATAATTTCCTAGCAAAGAACCAAACTTAGTAAACAATCTGTTAAAAACAACTGTCAAAATTAAGAATACAATTCCAAGTGTAATTAAGAATTTACTATATTTTATAAAATCAACCTTATATAAATTAGAATTAACAAATTTGCCCAAATATGCAATCTTACTAATATCTATTTTTAATAGAAGTAACATCTTTGGTATAAGAATTAAAAATCCGAATCCAGCCAACACTGCTGTAGTTAAAATGTTTTTCCTACCACCATACACGAAAAATCTAAATAGCAACAAACAAATTCCTAAAAAAGGTATAAAATACAAAAACACTAAAACAACAGGTATACTCACTAATATTTTAATAATCAGATTCTCTTTCATTTCTTCTCTTCTCCTCCCAAATGAATTAATAATTCCCAAAAAATATCTTTCTTTTCTGCAAAAAAATAACTATTAAATAGTTATCTCTATTACCATATTAAATTGAACTTATCAAAGTTTTTATCAAGAAGTAGTATACCACAATTAGCAAAACACTTATACAAGCCGAGTTAAACCAAATTTTCTTATCTCCCTCCAACTGCAAGTAATCATTCATAAGTTCATAGAATATTAAAAATGAATAAATTCCACCTAACACTACGAAGATAAAAGAAAGTGGACTCCATATCAAACTTACTATAGGAGCAAGAAACATAGCACCTACAACAACTGGAACCATTGCTGTTGCTGTAAGTGATATATTCTTAATAAAACTAATTTGTTTTTTTATAACCAAACTACCTAGGTAAAAGGCTCCAGCTATGGCTAAAATTATACAAAAATCTATAAAGAAATTTTTCCCTATTAATTGTATGAACTTTATATTTTTTAAGTTATCAAATTGCCATGTGTATGAATAGCCACCATCAGCAAAATCATATTGGGCAACTCTTACTGTGGAAATAATTGTTTGTATAAATCCTAATACAGTCATTACAACCGAAATAATTAAAGCAAGTATAATAGAATTTTTAGGTTCATTAAGATTATTTTCTTCATCTTTATATGCTTGTTTTGGTCTTAATAATACGGCTATCAAATATTTTACATAGTTAAATTTATTACCAACTTTTTTTTCGGAAAGATTACTACCAATTTGTTGTGTTGTTTGAGTACTTACATTATCTTGCAATATCTCACTGTTAGTCTCTCCTTGTTCTACTGAAGAATTATTTTCTCCACCTAAAACTGTAAGATTTGCTTCATTTAATGATGCTTTTGTTCCTGTTTCATCAGCAAGAGTAGAATTTTGCATAGTTTGTGAAGTATTATTAGAAGCATTACTTTTTTGTAATATATCAACTGCTCCTTGTTCATTAGCAGAATTATCAACTGGTGATTGGCTTATCAAAACAGGCTCTTCACTAGAAACATCACTATTTTTTACTTCTGTATCAAGTAACTCAACATTATTAGCGTCACTTGCCAATGGGTTACCACACTTAATACAATATTTT
>CANQIM010000039.1 GCA_947624075.1 uncultured Bacilli bacterium
AGAAAAGCACGGGGGGGGGGGGTATAATAATGTTATAAAATAAGGAGAAAGTGGAGCTTAAATAGAATTACTATGAAAAAAAATTAAGTGAGATTTAATATTTATAATAATAATCTTCTTTTTAGTGTGAATTGTTTAACTTTAAATAATAACTTGTTTATTAACTAGACAAATGGAGGTTTTAAGAAATGAAAAGAATTAAAGGTAATATGAAATTAATAATAGGAGTAGCAATAGGAATACTAATTTCAGTCACAACCTCTTATTCTTTAGCAGAAACTCTAATCAAAAGTGCGGATGTATCTTATGTTGATAATTCCAAGTTAGGAGCAACCAATGTTCAAGCAGCAATCGATGGAACCTGTACAAAGTTTAGCAATGATTTACAGAGTTTCTTATTAAAAGTATACCCAGTAGGAAGTATTTATATAAGTTACAATAGTACTAATCCAGGTGCATTATTTGGGGGGACATGGGAATCCTACGGTAAAGGACAAACTTTAGTAGGGATAGATACATCTCAAACGGAATTTAGCTCTGTAGGAAAAACAGGAGGAACAAAAAGTGTATCTACTACATTGAAAGAGACTAATCTTCCCAGTCATACACATAGTATACCAGCTTTATCAGGAAATACTAGTAATGCTGATTTAAAAGGGAAAATTGCTCCTTTAACTTATTCTAATGTAACTGAGACTTCTGGAGTGTTTAGTCTTAATAAATTGATTGCAAATTTGAATGGTTCATTAGTGTATGAAAAAGGAATGTTTGGAACTGCTATATATGATTTTGATGCATCACACTCTCATACAGTAACGACAACAGCTTCAGCGACAACAACTTGTACAAATTGTAACGGAACTGCCTTTTCTACCAGTACCTTGCAACCATATGTTACTGTGTACATGTGGAGAAGAACTAACTAGACATATAATCTTAAATAAACTATACTTTTATACTAATTTAGTATATAATCATCTATGAGGTAATATAAATTAAGTGTTAAGGACATTGTTACCTATAATATTAATATAAGTAAGTGGTGTTAGTGTGAAAAAAGATGGTCTAATTAAAAGAATATATAAAATGTTAAATAAAAAGCAAAAGATTAATTTTTTGATAATTATTTTGATAATGATTGTATCAGCTTTTTTAACGCAACTTCTTCCTTTGTCAATTGGAAAACTAACTGATGATATTTTACAGCAAGCTAATTTATCTTTTATAAAAATAATTCCTTTTTTAATATTCATATTATTAGTTACTGTGTTCAATGAAATTATAAAAGTACTTCGAAGAGTAATAGTTGAAGATACTTGCACGAGATGTGAAAAAGATGCTCGATCAACTGCTGTCAGTGCTCTTTTACATGCGCCACTTAGTTATTTTAAAGAAAATATGACAGGTAATATTCATGGAAAATTGAATAGAAGTTTGGAAGGAACGATTAAACTACTAAAATTATTGTTTATGGATTTTGCTCCAGCTATATTTAGTGGTGTTGCTGCTATTATTGTAATATTTTCAAAGTTACCTTTTTCTTTATCACTTTTAATGTTATTAGTTATCCCTATTGGCGTTATAATTGTTCTAAGACAAATTCATACTCAAAAAGGAATTAGAGTAGAATTAATGGAAGAAAAGTCCTCAATGGATGGAACAATGGTAGAATTAATAAATGGAATAGAAGTAATAAGAGTTACAAATAATGCTGAAAATGAAGTTGATAGGTTTACTGATAAGTCTGAGTATTTAAGAATGAAAGAAATGAAACATCATAAAGCTATGGCTTTTTATGATTGTTTGAAATTTATAAATGAAGCATTATTTACAGTTTTAGTAATTGGTTCATCTGCATACTTAGCAGGGGAAGGAGCTATTAGCGTTGGCACTGTTTTAACAGCCTATTTATGTTTTACGCAATTAACAACACCTTTACGAGAATTACATAGAATATTTGATGAATTATCAGAATCAACTATTTTAGCAAAGGAATACTTTAAGATAACTGATTTGGAAAAAGACTTTTCTTATATAGATAGTAAAGAAGTAAAAAGTGATATAAAAACGGGTTCTTTTATACAAATAAAAGATGTAGATTTTTCTTATAGAAATAGTGAAAGATTAGTAATTAATAATCTAAATTTAGATATTGGTGAAGGACAATTTATTGGTATAGCAGGACCTTCTGGTTGTGGAAAATCTTCTTTAATTAAGTTACTTACAAAACTAGAAAAAATGAAAGCAGGGAATATTATTATTGATAAGAAAAATTTAAATAATCTATCGCGAAGTGATATTTCCAATATTATGGCTTTAGTACCACAAAATCCTTTTTTAGTAGCTGGAACAATTAAAGAGAATATTTGCTACGGAATTCAGCGAAAAGTAAGTGATGAAGAAGTAAAAGAAGCTGCTAAGAAAGCTTATATAGATGATTTTATAGAAACTTTACCTAATAAATATGAGACGGTGTTAGCTGAAGGTGGTAATAATTTATCAGGAGGACAAAGGCAAAGAATAGCAATAGCTCGTGTGTTCTTGAGAAAACCTAAAATTTTGATTTTAGATGAAGCAACCTCTGCTTTAGATAATACATCGGAGAAGTATATTCAAAAACAAATAGAAAATTTACAAAAAGAAAATAATACTTCTATAATATCGATTGCTCATAGATTAACAACTTTACAAAATTGTGATTTGATATTTGTATTTGACAATGGAGAAATAGTTCAAAAAGGACAGTTCAATGAATTGATAGAGATACCTGGAATATTTCAAGATATGTATAATGGCAAGCTAAAATAGCTTTATTTATGTAGATTATTATAGAAAAGAGAAATTTAATGAAAAAAATAGTTAAAATTAGTAGTTATATTTTAGTAATTATCTTGCTAATAATTGCCTTTGTGATAGGATATAGATTTTTTAAGTATAAGAATTTAATTGGTAAATATCAATTAGTTACTACTTTGGAAAAAGATGATTATTTAGAATTAAAATTATTTAGTTGGAATAGGGGAAATATCAAAGATCAAGAATGTAATTTATGGGGATGCAGTGGTTATGAAAAGGGAGTTATTTACTATATAAAAGAAGATAAAATATATTTTAAATTTGATAAATATAATGTTTATGTGGTGAATTTTAAAATAAAAAACGATAAAGAGAAAAAATATCTTATTTTAGAAGAAGAATCAAAGAAAGAAAAATTTGTAAAAATAAAAAAATAGTTTTTAGCTATTTTTTATTTTTTGAAACTCTTTTTCAATTGCTTAAATTCTTTATTAGTAACTTCTTTTAAAGGTTTTAAATCATCTTCATTATAGTACATAATGGAACAATCTCTAAAAACAGCATTGTGTTCTTTTCCTTCCATATTGACGTTAGCAAAGTAATCCTCAGCTTCTTCTTTAGTTGGAAGACACATATCATGTTCAAAATTAATCATCCTGCCAAAAATATTCTGATAAAATAAGGCATCTTCTTTTAAAACGAAAGACTCTTCAATTAATTTTATATTAGTTTCAGTAATAGACAAAGATTTTAGATGTAATGTATTAATAGGTCCAGTAAATATTTTCTTCAACTTTTCCCCCTCCTTTTTAGTGCTTATATTATACTATAAAATTATTTAGGTGTAAAGAATAAATATAGAAAAAAGTATTGAAAAAGCAAAGATTATTTGTTATAATCAATATGCAGTCCGAAAAAATGGCGATGTAGCTCAGTTGGCTAGAGCGCCCGGTTCATACCCGGAAGGTCGTGGGTTCGACTCCCTCCGTCGCTACCAAATTGATAGGAAACTCGAGAAACTCGAGTTAAAATAGAGAACGTACTTGATAAGAGTGCGTTTTTATGTTATTATGAATATGTCAAGGAAACTTGCATAAAATAAAAAAGGAACATTCAATGTCGCATGTTGAGTGTTGCCAATATAATTTTGGTTTCACCTAAATCATTGCTGAGTTAGGTGATTTTCTTTTTATACTAAAACTATAAATAGTAATAATATTAGTAGGAAGATAAGAATTACTAAAGATAGAATTAAAAAATCCTTCTTATTTATACTATCGCCTCCCTTCTTTATGAAGTTTGGCAATCACCCAACTATTAAATGTTCCTAATAAAATTATATCAAACATTTGTTTCTTAATATAATGCTTTTATATTAAATTTTGTCAGTTTAAAAAACACACTCAAATTTTTGAGTGAAAATAGAGAACGTACTTGATAAAAGTGCATTTTTATATTATTTGAGTTACAATTTTCTAATTGATTAGTGATTAATATTTTTATGAACATTTGTTGTAATGAAAACTTGTTAAAAATCCTTTCTATTTTACGTAAATATTTAGATTTTTGTTGTTAATACTTTAAAATAATCTTATAATATTATTTAGGGTGGTTTGATGATTAGCATAGCTGAACTAGAAAATTTAAAGAAAGAAGCGTTAGAATTAAAAGAATCTCAAAAAGGAAAAATAACTTTAGAAGGGAAGAATAAAATAATTTTAACTACAAGTATTTTAGATGATAAAAAAACAACAGTAAGTAGTGCTATTAAGAATTATAATGGTATTAAAGAAAATGAAATAGATGATTCATATCTAGATGCTTTGGTAAAATATTTTAATGAAAAATACGAAGTACATGGAATGGTAAATTATTTTCCTTTACAAGAAGAAGTTTATAAGAATTTAAATAATTTATATATTGGAAGATATTATTGTGATGAGAAATTTAAAGAATATTTGAGAAAAATACAAAGTGATTTATTTATACATTTAAAATTTGGTAGTTATAATTATGAAAAAGAAGTATTTATAAGAGAGGGCATGAGTTCTTTTAGTTTTATGGGTTGTAGTGGTATATCTCTTGAATTAAAAAAATTATATCTTAATAGAGGAATAGATGCCAATACTGGTTTTGGAGGTACTATTACTAAGGGGGAATTTTTAGAAGATTATCACTTTACAGATGATACAATTAATTATTGTTCTAAATATGATTTAGAGCCTTTAAGATATAAAAAATTGTCAAGAGATATGATGTGGCCTAGAACTTTAGAGATTACTTTTAAAAAATATGAACAATTAGAGGCAAATTTAGAAGCTTTTGCAATATTAGGAGATTTTTTACAAGAAGCAAAGGAAAAATTTACTTCTGAAGACATATATGAGGTATACTCACCTATGAAAGTAAAAAAATAATTTAAAAATACTAATTTATGCTTTAAAATTTCTTTATTTTATTGTAAAATAAGGATGATTACATTGCCCTATGGCCAAGTGGTAAGGCAGTGCGCTCTGACCGCACGATGCGTTAGTTCGAATCTAACTAGGGCAACCACTATTTTGGGGTTAGGTAGAAAGAATTAGGAATAATTATTTCTATTTTTTGTCTATTTACTTATAGAGAGGATGAAAAAGAATGGAACTTAAAGAAAGAGAAGAATTAGCAGAATTACTTTTTCCAAATATTAAACATGATAGAGATTATTATGAAAAAATGTATCCTGAAAGAAATTTAAAAGATGGTGCTATGGTTACAAGATTTGGACCTTCTCCTACAGGATTTGTTCATATGGGTAGTTTGTTTGGTTCTTTTTGTGATTTTGTTTTTGCTAAACAGAGTGGGGGAGTATTCTTTTTACGAATAGAAGATACTGATCAAAAAAGAAGCATTGAAAATGGAGTAGAAGGAATATTTAAGGACTTAGATGCATTTGATATTAAACCAAATGAAAGTAGTATTGTTGGTGGAAAATATGGTCCTTATATTCAAAGTGAAAGAACAGAAATATATCAAACTTACGTAAAAGATTTAATTAGACAAGGCTTTGCTTATCCTTGTTTTATGAGTGAAGAAGAAATAAATGAAATTAGACAAGAACAAGAATTAAGTAAGATAAAAATTGGTATTTATGGACATTATGCAGTGGATAGAGATTTATCACTTAATGAGATAAAAGAAAATCTAGATAAGGGATTAGAATATGTTATAAGATTAAAGTCTCCAGGTAATGCTAAAAATGAAATAGAAGTAATGGATTGCATTAAAGGAAAAATGAAATTTCCAGAACATGATATGGATACAGTTTTACTAAAGAAAGATGGAACTCCTACTTATCATTTAGCTCATGTAATTGATGATCATTTGATGCATACAACTCATGTTATTAGAGGTGATGAATGGGTTGCTAGCTTGCCACTTCATGTACAACTTTTTCAAATATTAGGCTTTAAAATGCCACATTATGCTCATACAGCACCAATAACTAAGAAAGATGAAGGTGGAATAAGAAAACTATCAAAAAGAAAAGATCCTGAGGCTAAAGTATCATATTATGATGAAGTCGGTATTCCAATAGAAGCAGTTAAACTTTATCTTGCAACAATACTAAATTCTAATTTTGAAGAATGGTATTTAAATAATCAAGATAAAAAAATAGAAGATTTTACTTTTTCATTTGATAAAATGGCTATTGGTGGAACTTTGTTTGATCTAGATAAACTAGGTAATATAAGTAAAACTTATTTTTCACGTAAGAGTGGGGAAGAAGTATTTAAGGAAACTTTAGAGTATGCTAAAAAGTTTGATAAAGATTATGCTAGAATTTTAGAAGAGAATAAAGAAGACATGGAAAAGTTTTTAAATATCGAAAAAGATAGTGATAGACCACGTAAAGATATAAGTAAATATAGTGATGTTAAAGAAGAATTTTCTTATGCTATTGATGAATTATTCTATAAAGAAAATTATAGTAAATATGATGGAAATAAAAAGTTTGATGTTTCTTTAATAAGAAGTTATGTCCAAGATGTTTTAGATTTAGAAGTATCTAATGAAAAGTGGTTTGACGATATAAAAGAATTTGCTCTTAAAAATGGTTATGCTTCTTCTCCTAAAGAATATAAACAAAATCCTAATAATTTTAAAGGACATGTAGGAGATATATGTGAAGCATTAAGAGTTATGGTTACTGGTAGAACTAAATCACCTGATTTATTCTCTATTGTAAAAATATTAGGAAAGAATAGAGTTTTAGAGAGAATAAATAGGTATGAAAATTTTATAGAAAAATAAAATAATATATAGAAGTGTAAAGTAGAAAAAAGCTTTATGTAGATTTATTGCTTTTTTTGTAAATTATTGTTACAATGAGGTAGTTAGAGGGATGTGTAGCTATGGAAGAAATAAATTTAAAAGAATTACTTAATTACTTTAAATCAAAGATTGGTTTGATTATTTTGGTGCTTTTTTGTGCTATTACAATAGGAAATTCTTTTACTATGTTGACAAGAGTACCAATGTATCAAAGTACTACTAAAATAGTTTTAGTTAGTGAAAATGGTAGTAATCAAGGTGATTTACAATTTAATAGAAACTTGGTTGGTACTTATAGTGAAATTATTAAAAGTAGAACAGTTTTAAGTAACGTTATAAATAATTTAGGAATTGATGAAACAGCAGAAGAGTTATCTAAAAATACGACAGTTACATCTGTTTCTAATACAGAAGTTATTATAATTACCGTTGCTAATAAGAATGCTGAAGATGCTAAGTTGATTGCCGATGAAACAGCAGAAGTATTTATGAAGGAAGTTCAAAAGATTTATAAACTTAATAACGTAAGTGTAATTGACAAGGCACAAGAAGCTAGTAGTCCATTTAATATTAATTATGTAAAAGATAATGTTATTTATATTGCTATTGGTTTAATACTTGGTCTTGGTATAGCCTTTGTAATGTATTATTTTGATACAACTATTAAGACGAGTAATGAAATTGAAGATAAGTTGGGAGAAAATGTACTTGGTACTGTTCCTAAAGAAGAAAATTCTTATGACTTAGTTATTAATATTAATCCAAAGAGTATCTTTAGTGAAGCAATTAAAAGTATTCGTACAAATTTGGCTTTCTCATCTATTGATAAAGAAATAAAAGTAATATTAAATACATCGCCTGAAGCTAGTGATGGTAAGAGTTTTATTTCCGCTAATTTAGCAGTTGCTTATGCTCAGACTGATAAAAGAGTTTTAATTATTGATTGTGATTTGCGTCGTGGTAGACAACATGAAGTATTTGAAGTAATGAACCCAACTAGTGGTGGATATTCTAATTTGATTTTAAACTATGGGGAAGGGGTAGTTATTGGAGATTATGTTAGTCGTACTAATGTAAAAGGTGTTGATATTATACCTACTGGTCCTACGCCACCAAACCCTGTAGAATTACTTTCAAGTGATAATAATAGAAGACTATTGAATAGATTAAAGAGACTGTATGATATCATTATTTTAGATTGTCCACCAGTGCTAGGTTTAAGTGATGCAATGGTATTAACTCAGTTTAGTGATGCTAATTTAGTTGTTGTATCAGCTAAAAAGACGAAGTTTGAAAACTTAGAAAAGACAAAGAAGCAATTTGAACAAGTTAAAGCAGAGATTGCTGGTGTTATACTTAATAAAGCAGAAACAACTCATAGTGAACAATATGGCTATTATTACAATGACTATTTTAAAGAAGAATCTGAAAAAAAGAAGAAGAAAAAAGAAAAGACTAAATGAAAGATTTACATTGCCATTTGCTGTATGGAATTGATGATGGTTCTGCTGATATCGAAGAGTCTGTTGGTATATTAAAAAAAGCAGCCAATCAAGGTATTACAGAAGTAATGATTACACCTCATTACATGGAAAATACAAAATATAATTGTAATAATAAGACGAAAATAGAATTATTTAAAAACTTATATAAAAGAATTGCTGAAGAAAAAATAGATTTAAAATTGTATTTAGGGAACGAAATATATTTCACAGAAAATATGTTGGAATTACTTGCTAATAAAGAAATAATGTCTCTAAACGGGGGAAAGTATTTATTAATTGAGTTTCCAATGCATAATATGATTCATGGTACAAGAGATTATTTATTTAGACTTATTAATAAAGGCTATATACCAATAATTGCTCATCCTGAAAGATATAGATTTTTTCAAGATCATCCTGATTTTATAGAAAAATACATAAATATGGGAGTGTTATTTCAAGGTAATTATTTGAGTCTATATGGCAAGTATGGGAAAAATGCTAAGAAGTTGCT
>CANQIM010000040.1 GCA_947624075.1 uncultured Bacilli bacterium
GCAGAATAACCTATACTCATTAAAAAGACTATTCCAATTATTGAAATTGTTAAAATTTTATTCATCTTTTCTTTCATACTAGCACCGATTTTCTTTCCTTTACCTCATTTTTATTATGTGTTACTTTTTAAATTATTAATCACTTTAATATCTTATTTTCTTTTCTAAAATAATATGGTATCATTATAGTATCTATTAAAATGATACTATTTTGACACTATCATGTCAATACCAAATTAGTATAATTTTGGTATGAGGTGATGAAAAATGAATTTAACTTTGAGACTTTCAGAAGAACTATATAAAAAGTTAAAAGAAGTTGCTTTTGAAGAAGATAGAAGTATTAATGGTCAGATAAATTACATGATAAAAAAATACATAGAATATAAAGACAAAGAGAAAAATTCAAATAAGAATAGTATATATCAATAATAAAATTTCCTTGTTAATAACACTATAAAATCTCAATTGGAAGTAGGTATAAAATTATGTTATTTTCTAAGCAAAAAAAAGAATGCCTTGAATTTGAAAAATTAATAGAATATAAATCAAAAATAGACAGTTTATTAGCTTTAGATAAATATATTTCAAGAAAAGAATATAATTCATTTTATAATGACAGTAGGAACAATTTTACTAAATTAGTGACACTTGAAAAAGAAAAAGTTTTAAATGAGTGGTGTAAGAAAAATAAAGTTAATTTTAAAGAAATGAAAGATTTGTTAGCTTATTATGAGCATACAAAGGAAAATATTGATTTACATAATAATGAATTTATAGAAAAACATCTAAAGCTAGAAAAACAATATTTAGATGAAATACTTATTAAAGATGATCCTAATATTATTTTAGATAATGAACAAAGAAAAGTTGTTTTAGCTGATGAAGACTATACCTTAGTAATAGCTGGAGCTGGAGCTGGAAAGACCACAACTATAGAAGCTAAAGTTAAATACTTAATTGAAAAGCAAAAAGTTAATTCCAAAAGAATATTAATTGTATCTTTTACTAGAAAGGCCACTAGAGAATTAGAAGAAAGGTGCAAAAAACTGGGGCTTTCGGTTAATATTGCAACTTTTCATGGAATAGCAAATGAAATCATTAAGGCAAATGAAATAGAAAAACATAGCATAGCAACTGGAGATGTTATGTTTACTTCGATAAAAAAATTTCTTTTGGAAAATGCAAATGATGAAGTATTTGTCAAGAAAATATTATTATTTTTTGCTAGTTACTTGCAAATACCGCAAGGGGAAGAAAACCTTTCTACTTTAATTAATGAATTGAATAGTAATAATTGTACGACAATGCGTTCTGATATAAGAAAAAAACTTGATGAATTTAAAGAAAAACAGGAAAGTAATAGAAGAACTATAAAAGATGAAAAAGTTAGAAGTATAGAAGAATGTAGAATAGCTAATTTTTTATTTATTAATGGTATTGACTATGAATATGAGCCTATATATAAATATGGTTTTGAAAAGACAATTAAACCGTATTGTCCAGATTTTTTAATAAGACAATTTGATAAGGAAATTTATCTGGAGCACTTTGGAATATCTGAAGATGGGAAAAGTTCAAGATTTAATGATGAAGAACTTAGTTTGTACAAAAAGCATATTAATGAAAAAGTTATATTACATAAAATGCATGGGACTAAGTTGATTTATACCTTTTCTAAATATAATGATGGAAAAGATACAATTACTCATTTGAAAGATGAGTTACAAAAGGCAGGAATTTCTTTTGAGTATAAGAATAGCAAAGAAATATATGAGCAACTTATTAAAAATATGGAGGATAAATACTTTAATAAATTTATTCAATTGATATGTGTTTTTATAGCAAGATTTAAAACTAATAATTTTAATGTTTCAAAATTTGATGAATGGAGAGTTTCATTAAAAGATGAACGTTCAAAACTATTTGTAAATATTTGTTATCAATGTTATTTGGCTTATATGACGGAATTAAAAAGAAGAAACAGTATTGACTTTGAAGATATGATTAATAATGCTTCCAATTTGTTAGATGAAAAGATAGTAAATGGAGAAAAATTGCCATATGATTATATATTTGTAGATGAATATCAAGATATATCTTTGCAAAGATTTGACTTGTGTGAGAAATTATCTAAATGTTCAAATGCTAAAATAATTGCAGTTGGTGATGATTGGCAATCTATATTTAGATTTAGTGGTGCAAAAATAGAATTATTTACTAAATTCAAAGGAATGATGGGTTATGCTAATGTAATTAAAATAATTAATACTTACAGAAATTCACAAGAGTTAATTGATATTGCTGGTGGATTTGTCATGGCAAATGATAATCAAATAAAGAAAGAATTAAAATCTAACAAATCGATTACAGAACCAATTTTATTAATGTCTTATAATGATATTTATGAAAAAAATAATGTTGATAAACCAATGAAAAGAATGTGTTGTGCTATCGAAAAGTCACTAGATATGATAGTTAAAAGCAATGGAGAAGATAGTAGTGTTTTGCTAATAGGAAGGTATGGGTTTGAAGAAATACAGTTAGCTAAGCAAAAAGATTATTTTACCTACTTTAATGGGCATATTCATTCTATTAAATATCCTAAAATTAAAATGACGTATTTGACAGCACATTCATCTAAAGGATTGGGATATGATAATGTAATTATTGTTAATGGAAAAGATGCAATATTAGGTTTTCCTTCTAAGATAGTTGATGATCCAGTTATGAAATTAGTAGTTAAAGATACTGAAAATGTTGACTACGCTGAAGAAAGAAGATTATTTTATGTTGCTTTAACAAGAACTAAAAATAGAGTTTTTGTGATTACTCCTATACATAGGCCGTCTAAATTTATTTTAGAAATAAAAGATAATTTTAAAAATGTAGTTTTAGATGGTGAAGAACTAGAGCCAATAGTTGATTTAAATAATGCTATTTTATGTCCGTGTTGTAATTACCCACTGCAAAAAAGAGAAAATTATAATTTTAAAGGTGCTTCAAGAGTATGGGTATGTTCAAATGATCCTGAAGTTTGTGGTTTTATTACCAATGATTTGAAAGGTGGTAGGTTGTCAATTTGTAAATGTCCTAATTGTGAAGATGGTTATTTAGTTGTTAAAAAGTTAAAAAATAAAGATGATACAGAATCAAGAATGTTGGGCTGCACTAATTATAAAGCTGATGGAACGGGATGCAATACAATGATGCTTCCACACAATTATACGGAAGAAAGAGAAGAATTTACTATTAGATTTCAAAATCAAAACTTAGATATAAATAAAGTTATGATATGTGGACATCAATTTAAGGAAATGGTAAATATAATTATTAAAGTTATAGATAAGTACAAAAATTATAGTGTGGCTGTTGGGCCAAAAATGCTTTTTTCAATATTAACTGGTGAAAAGACAAAAATGATTATTCAATTAAATATAACTAGTAATTATTTTTTTGGATGTATTAAAGATACTGATAAGAAAAAATTTTATGCTCTATTTAATTCACTAAAAGATAACAATATTATAACAGTCGACGACAAAGACTATGGAAGAATAAATATTCTAAAAGATAAACTAGATGAAAATGATTATAAAATTATATTAGCCGGAATGAAATTATAACAAAATCAAAAAAGAGTTGCAATGAAAATCATTACAGCTCTATTTATTTTTATTTGCTAGTTCTTGAAGAGCTTTGTCAGCATCTTTATTCATTTCAACAGTCGTATCTAAGTATTTAGAATAACCTTCAACAGTCGCAACGAAATCGGCTAATTCTTGGATGTTCCTATCTTTTATTAATTCTTGGATAATGCTTGCTTCTTTTTTCAAAACATTAGAAACGGCATCTACTTCTTCATATTTCAATTGACCAATCATTCTTCAGCCTCCGTTTTTTTGGGAGATATTGCTACTTTGAAAGCTTCTGCATATTTTATAACTATTTGCTTATATTCTTCAATACTTTCTATATAATTATGATTATCTTGATCATCCCACTTAGCTTTCATAATATTTAGACACTCATATATCTTATTAATAGCTTGAACATATTGCTTGTATTCTTGCATAAACCCTCCTTAAATTAAGATTATCCTTGAACCATTTTTTAAATTAGTTTCTCTAACAGTCTTATTGATATCATAAATTTCGCCAGTTTCTTTACTATAAAAATTAGTATCAGGCTTTGCTGCATAAGCATTATCGGTAATTTCTACCAAAGCTTCTTCTATTAATTGTTTTATAGTACCAAGTGTCTTATTAATAGGAATATATAAATCATAAGACTTTTCTATTAAAGGAATTTCTAATTCTATTAATATCTTATTTTTATTCATTAGCTTTCCTCCTATTCATTAGCAAGAAACTTAATTATATAAGCTTTTCCTTTGATAACAATGTAACCAAAGTTTGGTGCTAATTCTACACGCAATTGACGAGCTGAAGTAGTTACTTTTAAAGTAAATTGATTACTGATGCCGTTACCTATCCATATGCCCTCTGATAAATCAACACTTGTTTTAAACCAACTTTCAAATGCAAGACTTTTTATATTATCAATAGAGTCAACTAAAATATATTTAACATTACCTAATTCTTTAGAAGAATCAAATAACTTAGTTAATTTTTCTTTTTCAATAGCACTTAATTTAGAAAGTAAACTAGCTATACCAATTATGATACAAACAACATTTTCTTGAGTTTTTGTAACTGTTTGGGCCTCGCAGAAAGAATTAAGCTTATCTATTGAGTCGTAACAAGTATCACTTGAATAGAATACTTTATCAGAAGAAGCATAATTTAAGATAGAATTACTATCCATTATAATACTTTTGGTATTAGGAACTTTAGTAATTATATTAGCTAATCCTTTTAAGAACTCAGGCTCAGCCGTTATATCTTCACCCGTAACTGTATACATAAATTTATCTTTTAAATTTATGCTAGCTATTTCTAAAGTTTCTTTAGTAATACCTACTGGAATAGTAGTAAGAGAACCAATTAATACATTTACAGAATCAAATGTAACTGTTTCTGGTAAAATTGGAATTCTTCGAGCTTTGTAATCACAAATAGCTGATAGTTTTTTACTTACTACCTTGATATAGTCGATCATCTTTTCTTCAGCATAAGGGTAAGCAGTTTGAAACTCATAGATACCATCAAGAGAGATTAAACCACGACCAAATACTTTAGATGGTTCTTTTTTACGTACTCCTGGTAAAACAGAAGAATAATCAGAAGGATCATTAAATTGTAAAACTAAATTTTGACGGAAATTTTGACGCAAACGGTATCTTACTGTATTCGGACCATTGGTAGAGAAGATAAAGACTATACCATATTTTAAACAATCTCTTGTTAATTGGCCAATAATTTCTTCATAATCACTATATGTCTCTATGAAAGCTTCAACATTATTTATAATTACGATAATCATTGGTATTTGCTTTCCACCATGGTTAATATAGAAATCATAAGAACCATTATAATCAACAAATAATTTTTTTCTTTCATCAAGTATCTCTTGAATCATTTTGAATAAATTAGTAATTTTTTCGGCTTCTGTTGATAAAATTACTTCTCCAATATGAGGTGCACCTCTAAACATAGTTAGTGTTTCAGCACCAAAGTCTAAAATATAAAAGTTAACTTCCTTAGAGTCATGAGTTGTTATTGTTGAATAAATAATACTAGTAAGCATTAACTCTTTACCACTACCAGCAGAACCAAATACAATAGTATTACCATCCTGAGATAAAGGAAGTGTTAAAGCATTTTGCTTTTGATTATCTGGGTCATCATATTCGCCTATTATTGGATTGATAACATTTTTTGTTGTAGAAATTCCGTATTTTTCTTTTATTTTGTCAACATATACAAAATCTGGAATACGATCTAGCCATAATTGAGGAATAGATATTTGTTCTTGTTTAGCTTCATCAACAATATATTTTATAATATTAGTTATTTCTTCACCTTTTGATTGAATGATTACCTCATTTGTTTTAGTATCCAAAGTTTTGATATAATTACCAACATTATCAACAATATTAATTGACTGATCAACTTTTTTCTTTCTTTTTTCAGTTGGATAATATTGAGCTCCTGCCCATGCTGCTTGTCCCATAGCAAATAATTCATTATAACCAACTTGTAAATAGAAACGACCTGGATTTTTTAGAGAAGCAGCATCAGGTACTTTAATCATGTCCATACTATCAGACTTGTCTTGAACCTTTAGACAAACTCTAAATTTAGAGTTAGACCAAATTTGATCATTTACTACACCACTTGGCTTTTGGGTTGCTAAAATAAGGTGAACTCCTAAAGAACGTCCTATACGAGCTGTAGAAATCAATTGTTCCATAAATTCAGGACGTTGATCTTTTAATTCAGCAAATTCATCTGAAATAATAAACAAATGTGATATAGGATTACTTACTAAGCCCTTACGGTAAAGACTTTGATATTTGTAAATATCAATTGTACTTTCATCTAATTTATCTCTTGCTTCATTAAACATTCTTTGTCGTTTTCTTAATTCACTTTGAATAGAAGCCAAAGATCTATTCATCTCAACAGTGTCAAGGTTAGTGATTGTTCCAGCCAAATGAGGTAGTTTCATACCAGTTTCTTTATTTTGGAAAACTCCTGCTAGGCCTCCACCTTTATAGTCTATTAAGACAAATGATACTTCATAAGGATGATAATTCAAAGCCATTGATAAAACATAACTAATTATGAATTCTGATTTACCTGAACCAGTCATACCAGCAATTAATCCATGAGGTCCATGAGCTTTTTCATGTAAATCTAATTTGAATAACTCTCTAGATTTATCAACTCCAACAGGAGCTTGAAGAGATTTGGTTGGATCATTTTGCTTCCATCTATTTAAAACATTTAATTGATCGACCATACCAACATTGTACATTTCAAGGAAAGATAGGCCTTGAGGAAGAGTTCTATTTTCTTTAGCTATATCAATAGGAATATTTGCTAGTATCTTGCAACATTCATAAATATTTAAAGTAGGATCATAATCAGCAGCAAATTCTTTTTGCTTGTTAGAGACAAGTTCATTTTCAAAGACACCAGAAACTTTATCACCTATACTTATAAAAGTTTTACATTCATTTGGAATATTAATTAGACGAGGACTGATAACAATTAAACTGAAACCATAATTGATTTCCATTTCGCAAACGTCTTTTAAAATATCAAGATCTCTTAAAGTCTTGTAGTCATCAGTAAAAATAACAAAATAAGGTTTTAGACGATGATAGTCAACTCCACTTATTTCCATCTTGCCATTAACATCTTTAAATTTACGAGCTTGAAATTCTTGTTCCAAAATAAGAGAAATTTCTTTGGCTTCGTCAAGATTAGTGGCAAAGTAACGCGTTTGTTTATCATTACTCCAACAATGAGGAGCTATTTTTAAATACTCCCAATTTGAAGCATTTTGTTCATTAGTTAAAACAACTATTTTTAAGTCTTCATAACTATGATAAGTAAGCATTTGAAGAACTAATCCTTCAAGAAATTGTTTTTTATTAGTAGCTGTACCAATTATAGCTGATATATTGTTTCTAATGAACGAAATAGATATGGGAACATTTTCAAGTGTCCTAGATTCAGCACCCAATTTATAAACTTCTTGTAATAAGTTATCATCTTCTAGTGAGAAGTGTTCTTCAGGAAAAGATATTTTTCCCTTTAATTCGGTTGAACCTACGCCAAGTCTTAAATCAAGAAAATCTTCTTGTTCTATTTCTCTTTCCCATAAATTTCTTTTTTTGTTATAAACAATATCTTTAGTAGCTGATAGAGGAAGGTAATTATCTATTAAAATCTGACGTTGAATTTTCATTTCCGCTTGAATTTTTTGTCTTTTGGACTCAATATATTCCATGTATTTTGATTGGCGTAAGTTTTCTTTTTCTTTACGTTGCTTTTTTTGATACCTTCTTTGGAGCATAGGCCATAAAAGCATAGTCATAATCATGGCGCCAGACATTAGTAAAGATGGGAAAGCCTGTCCTATATCGGTTGAACCATTTAAAACTCCTGATAAAGCATTATAGCCCATCATCATAGACATCATTCCCATAGTAAGCATTGGTCCTAATGTATATATCAAAGGCGTTTTGTCTTCTTGTTCTTTACCAGGGGGAGGATCGATTGTAACTATTGCTTCCTCAATTCTAGTTTTAAAGCGTGGTGATTTATAGAAATAATCTTCTTCACTAAAAAATTCAATACCTTCTTCATCAGGATTATCTTGCTTTATTTGTTTTTGAACCATTGGAGGTAAAACTTCAAAAATACTATTATCAAAACGAACTAAATTACCTATATTATTAATAATAATAGAATCTTTCATTACAATGATACGAAGTCCCATGATAAAAATTATATCTCCATATTCAAGTTGAGTTGTTGTAATAGCAGCGTTATTAACATAGGTACCATATTTGCTATTTAAGTCTTGAATAATCCAAGTGCCTTTTTTGTAGATAAGTCGAGCATGTTGCTTTGATACTAAAGGATAAGTATAGGCAATATTTGCTCTATTGTCATTGCCAATTATAATCTCGCCTTCTTTTTTTAAATGAAGTTTTAAATTATCTTTATCAGATGAAGGAGAGCAGTATAGAATAACATACTCATTATCAGTATTTATTTTTAAAAAGTAAAGGCTATAATCTTTTAAAATGGCAGATTCTATTTCATTTTCACCTGACATTATTTTAGTTTCAAAGTCACTTTTAATTTTCCACTCGCCATTTTCTTCTTCAACGTTAATCAAGTTTCTTGAGTTGCCTAAATAATCGTTATCTGTAATCCAGTAATTTCCAGCAACTTTAGTTGGTAATTCAAAGTTAAAAATTTTTCGTTTTTTGATTAATCTAACGATCACTGAAAATCACCCCAGTTATTATTCCTATTCTATACCCTATTATAGCGATTTTTTAGAATTTTTACAATAATAATTA
>CANQIM010000041.1 GCA_947624075.1 uncultured Bacilli bacterium
TACAAATCTTTCTTTTTTGACAAAATCTTTCTTCTTTGCTAGAATATATAATTGTCACGTGTATAATAGAGGTGTTAGGATGAAAAATGACAATTATATATTTACTTTAATTAAAAATAATGAATTTGATATAATTGAAGAAATGATTGAAAAGGGGAAAGTAGACGTTAATATTGTAGACGGGGTTGGAAATGATGTAGTAATGAAGCTTCTTAAATTAAAGAAGTATGATTTAGTTATGCCTTTGATGAAGAAAAGAAGTTGGAATGTTAATAGACAAAATTATGATGGAGATACTTTTGGACATATTTTAGCTCAAGATAATTCAATGAATGCTATTAAAATAATGGATGAGTTAAAAAGTAATAAGAAATATTTACCAAATATAAAAAATAATAAAGGTGAAACAGCTTTAGATAAAGCAATTAATAATAATTATTTAGCATATGCTTTTAAAATTCTAGAAGATGAACGATTTGATTCGATAGATATTAATTCTTTTAAAAATTTATTTAATACTTGTATTAGTAAGGATTATGGAACATATTCAATAATTAAGAATTTAGAAGTTATGATAAGTAGCTTAGAAAATAAGAGCCTTAATGTAACATTAAGTAAAATAATTACTGATTTAAAGGAAAATTTTAGTTTAATAAGAGAAGAGATTTTAAAGAATAATAGATATGTTTTAAAAGCAATTGTAGGAATATAGGAGGAGTTTATGAATTTACCTAATTATCAAGAGGCAAAAACTAGAGATGAGCGTAGTTATAAAAGAGTGAACTTTGAATTTGATACAAAGATAAAGAATAAATACAAAGGTAAAAAATTTTATTTAAAGACTTATGGTTGTCAAATGAATGAGCATGATAGTGAAAATATAGAAGCTTTACTTTGTAATTTAGGCTTTTCTAAAGTCGATGATTATAATGATGCTGATTTAGTTTTATTAAATACTTGTTCAATAAGAGAAAATGCCCATAATAAAGCTTTTGGAATGCTTGGTAGAATTAAGCACTTAAAAAGTGAAAAGAAAGATTTAATAGTTGGCTTATGTGGATGTATGGCTCAAGAAGCTAGTGTTGTTGATGAAATTATGAGAGATTATAAGTTTGTTAACTTTGTTTTTGGTACTCATAATATGTATCAACTTCCTAATATTTTAGATAAGGCTATTAAAGAAAATAGACAAGAAATTGAAGTCTTTTCTCGTGAAGGTGATTTAGTCGAAGGATTACCTGTTGTTAGAGCTAATAAGTATAAAGCCTATGTAAATATAATTTATGGCTGCAACAAATTTTGTACTTATTGTATTGTTCCTTATACTAGAGGTAAAGAAAGAAGTCGTCTAAAAGAAGATATTTTAAAAGAAGTAGATGAACTAATACAAGATGGTTATAAAGAAATAACACTTTTAGGACAAAATGTTAATGCTTATGGAAAGGACTTATACGATGATTATACTTTAGGAAATTTATTAGAAGATATAGCTAAAAAAGATATTCCTCGTATTAGATTTATGACGTCACATCCCTGGGATTTTACTGATAGTATGATTGAAGTATTAGGAAAATATCCTAATATTATGCCAAGTGTTCATCTACCTGTTCAAAGTGGATCTAATAGAATATTGAAATTAATGGGTAGGAGATATACAAAAGAAAGTTATTTAGAATTATTTAATAAAATTAAGAAGACTGTACCAAATGTGGCGATTTCTACAGATATAATTGTTGGTTTTCCAGGAGAGACTGAGGAAGATTTTCAAGAGACACTTGATTTAGTAGAAACTTGTAAATATGATAATGCTTTTACGTTTATTTTTTCCAAAAGAGAAGGAACACCTGCTTGTAAATTAAAAGATGATGTTTCATTAGAAGAAAAAGAAGAGAGATTGCAACGACTAAATGAAGTTGTAAATAAATACTTTTTAGAGAATAATAAAAAATTAGAAGGAAAAGAAGTTTTAGTTTTAGTAGAGGGTGTTAGTGAAAAGAAAAAAATGTATTTTGGTTATAGTGATACAAATAAATTAATTAATTTTTCTTCTAATAGAGATTTAGAAGTAGGTAGTATTGTTAAAGTAAAAATAACTTCAGCAAAAACATGGAGTTTAGATGGAGAAGAAGTTGAATAAAGCATTAGATGAACTAATTTCTTTTGTAAAGAATAGTGATGATTATAAAAAGTGTGTGGAAATAAAAGAAAAATTAGGGAAAAATGATGAGGTAGAAAGATTAGTCAAAGAGATAAAGAAATATCAAAAAGAATATGTAAAGACTAATGATAAAGAAATTTTAAGAAAATTAGATGATCTTACTAAAGAATTAGAAGCAATTCCACTATATAGTATTTACAATATTCATCTAGAAAAAGTAAATCAAATGATTGATATTATTAAAGATGAATTAACAAAATACTTTGATAATTTACTTAATGACAATGCAGGTGACTTACATGACTGATGAAGAATTAAAAGAATTAGTTGCTAATATAAAAAATAGAAAAATAGAAAGTTTTGCTGACAAAAAGAACCTTTTTTTAGAAATTTATCATTTAGACAACGCAATAGATATAATTTATTATTTACAAAAACAAGGTATAGTAGATTTTAGTGATTTGATTATTAGGCTTGATGATAATAAGAGTAGTCTTTCAATGTATGTTTTACTAACTAGTAAAGCCGACTTTTCTAAGAACTTTGATAATTTTATAAATCTTTATGAAAATACTAATATAAGTAAAAACGATGCTTGGCGTGATGACAATAAAAATATTTTAGAAAATATTCCTACTGAATATATAGCTAAGATGATAGCACTAAAAAATTTTAACTTAACAGAAGATGATATCGAAGTAATAGGGAAAGAAGTTTTAAAATATCAAAAACATTATTTAAGAGTAAAAGAAGACTTAGTTTTTGCTATAAAAGATGCTATTATAAGGAAAGCAACTAATAAAAATGAATATAAAATGTATAAAAACTTTGCTAAGAGATTTGAGAATTTAGCTGATTATAATTCTTATTGTAGAGAAAAAAGAACAAGACAAGTAGAAGAAGAGAAACAAAAAGTTTTAGAAAAAGAGCAAATAACTATGGCAAGAAGAAAACTTTATATTAGACTTTATAATTTGAATGATTCTTTACAAGAACAAGTTCCAGGTAAAAGTCTCATTAAGAATTTGACTTTCAAGAAAAACTAAAAATGTGTACTTTTTTCCTCCTGTAAGCATAAATTAAAGTAGGAGGATGACGTATGGCTAATTATAAAGAAATTGTCACTAAAGCAGTAATTGCTAAAGGAAAAAAGAGTTTTACAACTAAAGCTAGTGTTAATGTAAGTAATAATCCTTCAACTATTTTAGGTTGTTGGGTAATTAATCATAATTTTAGTGGAGAAAAAGTTGGTAAGCAAATAGTTGTTAATGGAAGCTATGATGTTAATATTTGGTATTCCTATGACAATGATACCAAAACAGAAGTAGTTAAGGAAACTAATCATTATAGTGAAGTTATAAATATGCGTTCTAGAGATGAAGAATCTTCAACAGAAGAAATCATTGTACGTAGTTTAAAACAACCTAATTGCTTAAAAGTAGACATAAATGGAAATAGTATAGAATATGTTGTAGAAAAAGAATTGGGTATTGAATTAGTAGATGATGTAAAAGTAAAAGTAGAAGCTAGTGGAGATGAAGATCCTTGGGATGAAATAATTGAAGAAGAAAAAGTAGAAGAGACAGAGAAAAAAATAGAAGAAGAAGTAAAAGAAAATTTTATAGATGAAGCAATTTAAGTTGCTTTTTTTTTCGAAAAAGTTTATTATATATTAAACATTTTGAGGTGCTATTATGCTTAAATTAGATGAGGCTTTAGAATTGACTAAAGCTGTGCAAAAAAGAAAAAGTCAAGATATGCGTATTTATCAGAAAAGTAATGAATACTTAAAATTTATTTTTAATAATATTGATGTATTAGGAAAAGATGTTTTAACAGTACTAGGATCAACTGATCAGTTTTTTGCTTTTGTAGATAAAAAAGCCAAAAAGATAGATGCTTTTGATATTAATCCATTAACAGAATATTATTATTTTTTAAGAAAATGGTGTTTTGCCAAGAATATTTGTTATCCTTTAGAAATAAAAGATGTAGTTATAAAAGAGATAATTAAAAAAGTTGAAGCTAATTCATTAGAAGAAATGTGGGCAAAAGAATTTTGGAGCGAGTTTTATCAAAATAAAGATAGTAATGGATATTTGTTTTATAAGACAAAATATGAGAAGGAATGGGATTTTCCTTTAGAAAGTGTAGTTTTAGATTTTAGAAAATTAGAAAAAGAAAGTAAGTCTAATATAAAGTTTTATAATATAGATGTATTTAAAAAGAATACTTTTTCTTGTAAATATGACGTTGTGTTTATGTCTAATATTTTACAAAGAGCACAATTTGATAGTGAGAAATTAAAAATATGTGCAGATAATCTTGATAGAGTATTGCATAGTGGTGGAGTTGTTTTATGTACTAACTTTATAGATAACTATAGAATATATGAGAAAATTAGTGAGTTTGAACAAGAAATGATGGGAGATGGATTTTCCTATGAAGAGAAAAGAGGGTATAATCCAATATTTTATACAGAAATGCCCGTTTATTATACATATAAGAAAAAATAACTGTAAACAAAAAAAGGTTGACATATAGTAGGAAAGTTGCTAAAATAAGTATCAGTTAAGAAATGGAGGGAAAAAATATGGCAGTTAAAATTAGATTAACAAGAATGGGTGCTAAGAAAAGACCTACTTATAGAATTGTTGCTACTGATTCTAGAAGTTCTAGAGATGGAAAATATCTTGAACTTATTGGAACATATCAACCTATTAATGATAGTGCAGTTAAAATTAATGAAGAATTAGCTTTAAAATGGTTAAACTGTGGAGCTATTCCAACTGATACAGTTAGAAATTTATTTAGTAAAGCTGGTATCATGAAGAAATTTGCAGAATCTAAAAATGCGAAAAGAGGTTAGTTTATGGATTTAGTAGAATTAACCGAAATGATTGTAAAATCTTTAGTACAAAATGAAGATGCTGTTAGTGTCAAAGAATTTCCTACTGAAGAAGAAAATGTAATACTTATTCAAGTAATGGTTGCTGATGAAGATATGGGTAGAGTAATTGGCAAAGAAGGAAGATACGCTAATGCTATTAGAACTTTGGTCCAAGCTAGTAGCTCTTTAAAAGATAATAAATTTGTAAAAATCGATATAGATAAGTTTTAAAAGGACTTATCTATTTTTGTGTAAATGGTTTAGTTCTATTATTATAAAAAAGTGTTTTTACTTTCTTTTTTTTTACAGTTGGTGTAAAATTATAGAAGAGGTACTAGATATGAATAATGAATTGAATATACCTAAGCATATAGGTATTATAGTAGATGGAAATGGTAGATGGGCAACTGAAAGAGGATTGCCACGTAGTATGGGACATAAAGTTGGAGCTGAAAACCTAAAAAAAATATGTCTATATTTAGATGAATTAGGTGTAAAGTATTTGTCAGTTTACGTTTTTTCTACTGAAAATTTCAAAAGAGATAATAAAGAAGTAGACTTTTTAATGGACTTGTTTGTAAAAATGTTTAAAACAGAATTTGATGAAATAATAAAAAGAGGGATTAAAGTAGTATTTTCAGGAAGAAGAGATAGACTTAGAAAAGAAGTGTTAGGGGCAATGGATTATTTAGAAGAAGCTACTTCAAAAAATAAAGGTAGTTGTCTAAATATTTGTCTTAATTATGGAGGACAAAGTGAAATAGTTGACATGACTAAAAAAGTATGTCAAATGTATAAAGATGGTGAAATAACTTTGGATGATATAGATGTGGATTTTGTAAGTAAAAATCTATATCAAGATTTACCACCAGTAGATTTTCTTATTAGAACAAGTGGTGAATTACGATTAAGTAATTTCTTATTATATCAGGCAAGTTATGCAGAACTTTATTTTCCAAAAACATATTTTCCAGACTTTAAAGAAGAAGATGTTTTAAAAGCTATAGAAGAATTTAATAAAAGAGAGAGAAGATTTGGAGGAAATAAATGAAAAAAAGAGTTTTAAGTGCAATTATAATGGTTGCCATATTTGTTCCGTTCTTAATAGTTGGGGGAAAAGCTTTTGCTGTATTTATGGCAATACTTTCTGTAGGAGGACTATATGAATTAATTCATGTAAGAGAAGATAAAAAAGAATTTCCATATATTGTTAAGTTATTTGCTTATATGATAGTTATTTTCTTTACTACAAGAAATATTAACTCAATTACTTTTGAATTTAATCTAGACTATAGAGTAATGTCTTTAATATTATTTGCTTTCTTAAGTCCAATTGTATTCATTAATAATAATAAAAAATATAATTTAAATGATGCCTTATTTTTAGTAGGGGCAGTATTATTTATTGGATTAAGTTTTAATCTAATTACAATAGTTCGTAATTTTGATATTACTTATATCATATATTTATTATTGATAACGACAATTACAGATACATTTGCTTTATTTACGGGAATGCTTGTTGGTAAAAGAAAAATTGCTCCTTTAATTTCACCTAATAAAACACTTGAAGGGTGTTTAGGGGGATTAATTATGGGGACTTTTGTCGCAACAACATTTTATATGACACTAATAAATCCAAAGACATCACTAGTTTTAGTAATACTTGTAACAGCATTATTTTCAGTGATTGGGCAAGTAGGAGATTTGATATTTTCTGCAATAAAAAGATATTATGATAAAAAAGATTTTTCTAATTTAATTCCAGGACATGGGGGAATTTTAGATAGATTTGATAGTTTAATATTTGTGGTATTAGCTTTTGTGCTACTAATGGGTTTAATATAGAAAGAGGTGATTTTTACGACAATTGTTTTAAATATTTTACTATTTGTAGTTATTTTAGGAGTAATAGTATTTATTCATGAATTTGGTCATTTTACTTGGGCTAAATTAACAGGTGTTTATGTATATGAATTTGCTATTGGTATGGGACCTAAATTATTTTCAAAGAAAGGTAAAGAGACAGAGTATACTATTAGAGCTATACCAATAGGAGGCTTTTGTTCGTTGGCGGGAGAAGATGTTGGTGATGATGAACTAAAAAAGATACCTAAAAATAAAAGATTACAAGGAAAAAGTTGTTTTCAAAGATTTTTAATTATGTTTTTTGGTGCTGGAAATAACTTCATATTAGCAATATTAATTTTATTTTTCATTGCTTTGGTATGGGGTGGAACTACAATGGATGCAAAGCTTTCAAATGTTACCAAAGGTTCTCCAGCCTATGAAGTAGGTTTGAGGAAAAATGATGTTATAAAAGAAATCAATGATAAAAAGGTTACTACTAGTGATGATTTTGCTTTATATTTAGTAGTTGCTGATCCTAAAAAAGCAACTGAGTTTGTTATTTCTAGAAATGGAGAAGAAATAACTTACAAAGTAAAGCCTAGAATCAAAAAAGATGGTAAGAAAACTACTTATGTTTATGGAATAGAAATGAAGCAAAAAACGACAAAAGGCTTTGTGGAAGCAATTAAATATACAGGTAAAAAAACAGTTTCGTTATTTAAACAAATGGCTGTGACAGTAGCTTATTTATTTACAGGTCGCATTAAAATAAGTCAGTTGTCGGGTCCTGTTGGAATTTATTCAGTTGTTGGACAGCAAAGTAAAGAAGGTTTAGCAAGTATTTTATATTTAGTAGCTTTCTTAAGTATAAATGTAGGATTTATTAATTTGTTACCATTACCTGCTTTTGATGGAGGACATATATTATTTATTATAATTGAAGCAATTAAAGGTTCTCCAGTAGATCCAGAGTTAGAAAATAAGATACATACAGTTGGACTTATATTGTTAATGCTTTTAATGTTGGTTGTAACGTTCTTTGATATAAAAAGATTGTTCTAATTAAGAGTAATTTGGGGTTGATGAAAAATGATTTATATAATTATAATACTATCGAGTATTATGGCATTTTATTTCTTTATAGTGGCGTTTATTAGTAATAGGAAA
Source organism: uncultured Bacilli bacterium (assembly GCA_947624075.1). Classification (GTDB taxonomy): domain Bacteria; phylum Bacillota_I; class Bacilli_A; order RF39; family UBA660; genus CANRGD01. Next base: position 8,067 of record CANQIM010000041.1, read on the forward strand.
CAAGATGAGGAAAAAACTTATTATGATGAGCCAGAGATAGAAAAAGTTAAAGATATTACTTTTGCTTTTTCAAATAATTTTGAAAAAGAAGAAAATGAAGTAAATGATAAGGAGGATGCTACGTCTTCTGTGCCAAGTATTATAGAAAGTAATTCAATGAGTACTAATAGTGAAGAAGTAGTTATGACTCAATCAACTCCTATGAATAGTGAACATACTAGTATGAAAAATAGTGGTTCTGTTGAGAATAATTTCGTAGTAAATGAAAATAAGATAATTATTGATGAAGAGATAATATAGTATTATCTTTTTTTTAATATTTAAAAATATTTTTAAATTAATTGTTTGAAATTACAAAAACACTAATAGATAATAAAAAATGTATTAAAAAAGTTTATGATTAAGATAAAGAATTTTATTAAACTTGAAAAATTTATTAACAGATAAATCATCAAAATTACTATGTAAATAAATTATCTTCAATACTATTATTTTTAAGTTCAGTATTATAGTTATATTCATAAATAAAATACCATCTTTGTATATATTTTAATAAAAGAAGCAAATGATTGTATAAAGAAAAATTGATTGCCTACATATTCCCTCTAATTGTCTACTTTCAGTTTACCACTATATTTACAACTATATTTGCTACTACGTAGTGGGTGAAAATTCCACTTTTTTTATTGACAAAATAGGACGGGGGGGGGGTATAATTTGGTTATAAAATAAGGAAACTGTGGAATGTGGTGTTTGATAATGGAAAGAAGATTAAATAAAATATTGGTTATAGCAATAATAAGTGTAGTTTATCTTATGAGTATAGGCTATTCTGTTTTAAATAAAAATTTAAATATAAGTGGTGATTTGACCTATAGACCTAAAG
>CANQIM010000042.1 GCA_947624075.1 uncultured Bacilli bacterium
ATTTGTATTTATTCCACTAATTTCTACTTTATATTTTGCCATAAAAAAGCCTCCTATCATTTTTATGGTAGAAAGGCTTAAATTTTATACATTTTTTATTTATTAAAATAAAACTTTATCAACAATACTCATCCATTTCATAGCGGTTTCATCTAATTGTTTAATTCCGTAAGCTTCTAAAAACTGATCAAAATATTCTATCTTTTTATTTCTTATAAAGCTTTTCTTTAAATAATATAAGTCAAAATATTTAGTTGAAATACTTAAATCACCTAAATCAATTAAACAAGCCTGTTTACTTTCTTCATTTATTAATATATTTGGCAAACTATAGTCACCATGAACTAACACTTCGTCCTTTGGTTTATTATCAATTAGAAATTTAATTATATCTTCACGGCTCATTTGAGGATATAATTCCATAATTTCTGGTAATATTATGTCAATTTTTTCTAGGATTTGTTTTAATAAATTATCAGTAGAATTATTTTTAAATGGACAATCAGTAATAGTTATACTATGTAGTTTTTTTAAGTTTTCTCCAACTATCTTGGCAAAATTAGAAAACTTATGAGCTGAAATACCACTAATTTTTTCTTGAATATAATATTGCTTTCCTGCGGTTTCTTTAAAAAAATAGGCCTGTGGTACAAGTATTTTTCCCTGTAACCATTTAGCTCTTTCATATTCATCTTTTAAACTATTTCTACTACTTAAGCTTTGAATTTTTATAATTACTTCTCTGCCACACTTATCTTTAGCTTCATAAACAGTACTTGAACTATGTCCAACATTATTTTTCTTTATAGTTGTTATATCTAATAAATCTAAGACTTCACTGTCAAAATCATCAAAACTAATCATCCCATCATATTTAATACGATATACTATTATTTTAGAAATATTTTTATAAAACGAAACTGCCTCAGCAACATTTTCAAAGCCAAACAAGTCACAAGGCAATAAATTAAAACAATCGCTCAAACTTTTATACTTACTTTTACTAGTAATTTCTACTTCGATATTTTCATCTTTATAATTTAAAAAGACAAAGTCCTTATTATTATAAGTATCATCATCAGTAATTATATAAACTTGACGTCCTTTTTTTATATTATCAAATTCTTTTTTACTTATTTGCATAACCAACACATTCCTATTTTCATTCACTTTAATATCATTAAATGAATCGTAATCTAATTGAGGCTATTATATCATCATGCAATTTAGCTGTCAAAAGTCTACTTTATTAATTGAAAAAGTATCTGACAGAAATATATTTTTATGTTATAAGTCTTTGTCAAAGCAACTAGTATAAATAGTAAAAAGCTCCTACTTTTGTAGAAAGCTTTTCATTTTATTATATTGTAATTTGTAAAATTTTTTCCTTATCATTACTAGAACCTATTTCTTTTAGATTTTGCGTAGTTAAACTAATGTTATCACCTTTTTCAAGCTCAAATTGTTCAACATAATTTTTTATATCTTTATCAATCAAGTCCATTGTCTCAGGATCAATTATTGTTCTACGTAAATCTTTAGCATTATCAAGTGCTCCTTCTACATTTCTATAAAGAAGGGACTGGAACAATGAAAAGACATTTTCTGATAATTCTATACCTTCTTTTTCGGTTGCTTGTCCTTTTGTAATAGCTAATTGAGAAATAACTAGTGGTATTAAATCATCTCTTGCCATTTTTAAGGTATTAATTGTTAGAACATGCATCATCATATTTTGATTTATAGAAACTAAGTTTTGTCTCATAATTTGATTAGTAGTTAATAATCTATTTGTTTTATCAAAAAGGGCATTATACAATGTATTAAGTTTCAAATAATCACCAAATAACTCTTCATCATTTTTATCTATTTTATCTAATTTTTCTTTTACTTCTGCCGTCTTCTTGGTAGCAACTTCATACATAGCATTATTCTTTTTTCGATAAGCATCTATATAATTACTCATACCTTCGTATTGCCTAAATTCATTATATAAAATTTTTATTTGTTCATCTATTTTTTGGGCTAATTGATTAATGGCATCAGGATTAAAGACAATATTTACTTCTTTTTTATCATTTACTTCAATACCAAATAATGACCTTAAAAAGCTTTTTTTACTTTCTTTCTTCTCTTCTTTTGAATAAACTTTACTTAAAACTTGATTAATTGTTTCTACAGAATTATCATGTACTTTACTTTGAACTAACTTTGGTAATTCTTTATTTATATATTTAGCATGAAAAAGAAGTTCGTTATCAAAATTTAAAATACTACTATAGCTATCATCTAAAGAATTAATTTTAGCATTATTTAATATTTCTATTCTATCACTTAGTGTCAAACTATCTTCATAGAAAATACCTGTTTTAACTTCTTTTTCTAATCTATCATAATTACCCTCAAATAACTTCACTATTTTTTCTAAAACTTTATTATCACTGTCAAATAAACTTTCTACCACATCTTTAATCGTTATATCTTGTCTTTCCAAAGGAAAATAATTTTTAAAAACATTTTCAAATTTAAAGTAATCAATTTTCTCATATTCAAAAGTTTTTAAATCTAAACTAACACCCAATTTATTTAGAATATTTTCTAAAGTAATATTTTCGTCATTAAAAAATTCTTTTTCTTTACATTCTTGAGCAAGTACGGAAAGTATCATCGAAAAATAAGCTAAATCAGCTTTAGAAGTAATTAACTCTTCATGTTTTTTAAGCATAAAATCATTTTCTAATTTTCCGTAATTATATAAAGCTTGTCTAATAAGATAGGAAACATCTTTATTAAAACTTTTAATATCTTTTTTTATCTTTTCTTCTTGTAATTCTCTTTGTTTTTCATTAGAAAGCTTTTCATATTCACTAAAAACTTTCTCTTTAGATAAACTAAAATCATTTAAAAATCTTTTATAGTATACACTATTATTTAACTCTTCATTAAAAATATTTTTTAAGATACTATAAACAGTAATATTTTTACGTTCCACATTTTTGTTATAACCACCAAAAATATAATCACCAAAGTCTTTTTGAATAATTTCTAAAGAGACTTTTTCACCTAAACTTTTTAGACCCATTTCATCTAAAATATATTCATATGATACACCTAATGTTAAAAATAATTCTCTGATAAAACTATCATTATATAAAATACTCATTAATAAGGAAATAGCCTTTTTATCTTGCTTTTCTAAATCCTTCCTTTTATTACTAAGCATTAAATAAATAGCTGATGCCTTTTCCAAAACATCTATTACTTCTGTACCTAAATCATGAAATATCTTTTCTTTTAACTCATTTTCTTTTCTTAAGATTTTAACTCTTATAGCTTCATGCATTTGTTTCGTAAAATCCTTATCTAAATTTACTTGATGATTAAGAGATTCAAAAATATTTTCCATTATCATACTTTTATTAAATTCTTTATCACATAAATTAAGTATTACATCTTCAGGCTTTATATCACTTTTTTTCGAATTAACTCCTCCATGAAGAAAACGATTAAATCTTTCTATCATAAGCATCTCATCTAAAGAAACAGCTTCAATTTCTTTTTTACTTATATCAAGATTTAATAACTTCAAAACTTTTTCTAAAGTAACTCCAAATTCTTTAAAAAACTCATCTACTTCTAATCCATAATAACAATTAGCTATATATAAAGCTAAAGTATCAGCATCATCTTCATTAACTAAAATTTTTTCATTAACTAAATGATTTTGCCTTTTTTCTAAAATAAGTTGATAAACTTTACCAGTAAATTCTATAAAATCCTTAGTATCTTTATCTAAATCCATTAAAAATTCTTTTCTTTTTCTTTCTTCCCTTAATTGATTTTCTTCATTATAGTCTTTTTCTACTTCTTCTTTAAAATTATTAAAAGTATCAATTCCTACTCCTAGTTTTGCTAGTAACTTATCAATAGCTAAACTATTAGAAATCTTTTTATCAAGAGCTTTTAAAAACACATCACTAACAGTAATATCTTCTCTTTTCATCTGTTTTTCTAATTCTAAAATATATTTTTCATATTTTTCCTTTATAGAAAAAGGATTTGCTGTTTCACCATTTACTTCACTTTCATAAAAAGAAATCTTTAATTTACTTCGTAAATCAGATAATTTAACTTTTTTCTTAGCTAAAACATTTGTAATTGCTTGCTGCTCAGAAAAGGAATTATTTTTAACTGGAGCATCTTCATAGAAAAATAATGCAAATAATAATGATAATGAAATTGTATCCTCTCTAGAAAAATCCGTTCTACCTCTAAAAAAAGAATATAGCTTATTGGCTGTTTCCAAATAATTAACAACCCCAACTCTTAAGTCAGCAAAAATTTCTCTTTCAACCATGGCCTTTAAATTTTTTCTATCTCGTTCAGAAAATTTTTCTAATTCTTTTGCTACATTGCTCATATAACTGGCTCTTGGTAAAAAATTACTAATAAAATGATCAAAATCAACTTTATCAGCACACATTTTAATTACATTCAATAAAATATCGGTTGCCGTTAACTTACAATAACCCTCATCACTAACATTAGGTAAAAAATCTCTAATAAAAGGAAACTCTTTATCTAAAGAAATATTATAATCTATATCACTACTTAAAGTAAAATCTTGTTCTGTAAAACCATATTTAGATAATAAACTATAATACTGACTTTTTTTGGCATAAGCAATTAAAAATATAATCAATATTTTAGTATAATAATTAAATGTAGCTGATTCTTTTGTTTTTATAGATTTATCATCATCTTTATAATAGTAAAAAAGTGGTAAAAGTGCATCAATAAACTCTTTCGTATCTTGAGGAACTAAAGAAACAAACTTTTCATAATTCAAAAAGACTACCCCCTTAATCAAAGTAGTCCTATTCTATCATAAATTACTGTTTTTGTAAATAATTATGTTTAATCTCGCTCTAAAAAATCTTTTCCTTTATGGCCTAAATCCTCTGGCTCATCTCTAAGCAAATCATTATAATCTTGTTGCCTTAAAGCTTCATATATGACAATCGCAACAGCATTAGAAACATTCAGTGCTCTAACATTACTTGTCATAGGAATACGCATACAGTGTTCTAAATCTTCTTTCAATATTTCTTTAGGAATACCAGTAGATTCTTTACCAAAAATAAAATATAACTCTTCATTACTATTACTATAATCAAAGCTACTATGAGGCTTATGACCGTATCTTGTAAAATAATAATAAATTCCTCTATTTTTCTTTTTAAAATCATCCCAATTATCATAAACTTCATAATTTAACTTATCAATATAATTTACCCCACTTCTTTTAACATGGGCATCATCAAGTTCAAATCCTAACGGCTTTATCAAATGAAGTTTTGTATTAGTCGCAACACAAGTACGCATTATATTACCTGTATTCTGTGGTATTTCTGGCTCATAAAGAACTATATTATTCATAGATTTCTCCAATATTATTTAAATCTATAAATTGTTCTGCTTTTTTAACAGTAAGTTTTTCTTTACTATTTCCTTGTAAAATACTTCTAATCTTTCCTTCTTCAAATAAAACAATTGCTGGATACTTTGAAGTTAATTTATTACGATATGGATATTTCTCATTAAAAGAATTAACAAACTCATCTTGATTAATATCACTTAAATTTAAATAAACTATTTCCTCCTGCAAATTTTCTTTTTCAATTAATTTCTTAAAATCTTTTTCAAAATTACGACACAACATATCACTAGAAGTACACATATAAATAACTATTGTAGGATTTTCCATAAGATAATGGTCTAACTCCTCATTAGTAATCTCAGAAATCACTCCTCTAATAACTGGCGTTTCCTTTTGATATTCATCATATACATGATACAACTTACTTAAATAAAGGGTTATACCAATTCCTAAAGCAAAAATAAGTATTAATATAAAATAATTTTTCAATTTCTTTTTTTCTTTGTTTTTACTATTTGCCATAAAAACCACTTCCTCACAATATTATTTTACCATAAATTTATAACTTTTTACTACTTAAATTTATCTATTAATTTTTCAATTTCTTTTTCATCTTCATTTTCAAAATCTATTCTTACGTTAGCATACTTCTTTATTGTTTCTAAATTATTTAATTCTTTTCTTTCATAATTCAAAATATGAGTATTTACACCATCAAAGTAAACTGGAAATTCTAAATTATTACTATTTATTAAAGTATATTGATAATCATTTTCTTTTATGTTTAAAATATTTCCCTTTATTAACATATTTTCATACCTTCCATAGCCAATTACTTCAATACTTGGATATTTTTTAAAGTACTTAATATAAGTATTTATAAAATTAATAATTTCTTGATCAGTTAACTCTACTGATAGGCAAACTACCTCTAAACCCATCTTATATAAATAATAAGCTGTGTAAATATTAGAAACATTTAGTCCATAATCTCCTATTAAAAAATCATAGTCTTGAAAATTAAAATAATCACTTACCAAATTTTTCTTCTTTAAATTTTCTGCTATTACAAATCTATTTCGTGGTACTTTATAATACACATTTTGATAAACTTTATATTCATTATAAAGCATTTCATCATCGATATAAATTCTTTTATAATTTTTTTTATCGCAATAATCTATTTGATTAGAATTTTTACAAGTACAAGTAAGACCTTTATCAAGTGTTTGTTCAATATTATCAAGAGTAATATTATTTATAATTACTTCTTTTTTAGCATTTTGTCTTACTTCTAATAATCTATTAATGGCCGTTCTTCTAACTTCGTTTATTTCTTTAATATTTAAAAAGACATTATCTCCCATTTCTATAACTGTTGCAGTACTTACAAACGGTTTATCTCCTAACTTTTCAAGTTGCTCTCTAATACGTGCTTCATCTAAAGGAGCATTCATCGCAACATCAACTATTCCACTGGTAGCTTTTACAGTATTGACGCCATCATTTACTTCTAATGAGAAAAATTCTCCTGCTTTCACAACAGCTCGCATGGTAATTGATACTTTTCTAACAGGTAATTTTTTTAATTCTTGCATTAATTTGTAATCAAGTGTTTTAAAAACACGGTCATTTGTCTCTAATCCAATTTTATTGTCAACATAACAAACATCAGTTGCACTATTTGTAAGTTTTAAATCTTCTCCATATAAATAATTAACTATTAAGCCTTTACCACTTTCTAAAAATCTTATTCCATCTTGTTGATTTAAAACTCTATCTAATTTTATTTTAACTTTATCTTTTGTAACTTCTAATACTCTACCTATTTCTAAACCGATATGATTAGGTGTATCAATATTCATAATATCTTCATCACTAGCATCAAAAAGTCTACCTACTGTAAAGCCTCTATTATAAAGTGTCTTTAATTTATCAGTTGCTTCATCTAGATTAGCTACACTACCATAATTATCTATTAAATTGCGATAATATCTTGTAACAAAGCCCACATATTCTGGACTTTTCATTCTGCCTTCTATTTTAAAACTTAAAATATCACTATCTAATAGTTCTCTAAAACGTGGTGCCGTATTTAATTCTTTAGTACTTAATAAATACTTATCCTTAGCCAGAGTTCTATCTCCTCGTTTAAGAGTATATTTCATTCGACAAGAACCAGCACATTCTCCTCGATTACCACTTCTATCACCTAACATACTACTCATTAGACAGCAACCTGAATAAGAAACACATAACGCTCCATGAACAAATACTTCTTTTTCGATAGGTACTTTTATTTCAGAAATTTCTTTTAATGATAATTCTCTTGAAAAAACTACTCTTTTACAACCTAATTTATAAAACAATTCAGCTGTTTCCTTAGCTGATGTATTTGCTTGTGTTGAAGCATGAATATCCAAATTAGGATATCTTTCCCGTAGTAAGCAAATCATTCCAAAGTCTTGTACAAGTACTGCATCTACTCCCCATTTATGAAGGAACTCTACTTGTCCTAAAAACATAGGTACTTCGCTATCTTTTACTAAGGTGTTCATTGTTACATAAATTTTAACTCCATATAAATGGCAAAATTTTATAGCTTCAATTACTTCTTCATTAGTAAAGTTTTCTGCAAACTTTCTAGCACCAAAATCTTTACATGCTAAATAAACAGCATCTGCCCCATTCATTACTGCCTGTTTTAAACTTTCCATATCTCCTGCTGGAGAAAGTAATTCATGCATCATTATCACCTATTTTCTATATAAAATTATACCTTTACTACTATATTTTTTCAAGGTCAAAAAAACTTGCTTTTTAGAAAATTTCTAAAATACCAAACAGCAAATTTCCCAAAAAATTAATCATCTCTAATCAAGAAAAAAAAGACTTATCTTCAAGCCTTATCTTATTTTAATATGGTCTTCTCTTAACTGCATTTCATCAACTTCACTAGGAGAATTCATTAGTAAATCGCATCCTCCAGCTGTCATTGGAAAAGCAATAGTCTCTCTAATAGAATCTTCATCTAATAAAAGCATAATCATTCGATCAATTCCTAGAGCCATTCCAGCATGAGGTGGTGCTCCATACTTAAACGCTTCATACAAAGCTTTAAATCTTCTTTGTAATTCTTCTTCCTTATAACCAGCTATTTCAAAGACTTTTTTCATAATGTCCAAATCATGATTACGTACAGCACCACTTGCCATTTCTACTCCATTACATACAAAGTCATATTGATAAGCTAATATATCAACTTCAGCTTTATTATTTAAACTATCCATTCCACCTTGTGGCATACTAAAGGGATTATGCATAAAGACATATCTTTCCTCTTCTTCACTCCACTCAAACATTGGAAAGTCCTTAACAATACAAAAAGCATATTCATCTTTATCAATTAAATCAAGCTTACGACCTAATTCATCTCTAATTAAAGAAGC
>CANQIM010000043.1 GCA_947624075.1 uncultured Bacilli bacterium
TGGTCTTATTATTGATTAATCATATTTTGAAGTGGTTTATCTTTATACTAATTTTTGTTAGCCTACGTTTTGTCTAAATGATTTTATTTATGTTTTTCTTACAAAGTTTTTCAACAGTCTTTTCATTTAGGCAGTAATTTTTTGGATTTGCTTTATAAAACTTTTACTCTTTAGGTATAGACCTGTATAACGATCATAATAATCATCTAAAAATTTATTTATTTCTTTACTAATATCTTCACTAACATCAAGTTTAGTTATATTTTTTATATCTACATAGTAGTACATTCTAATCATTTTAATAGTCTTTTCACTCGTTGGTAATTCATTAGTATGACAATTTATACAAACATAACCACCACTATCTGATGAAAGAGAAACTATATTTTTCGTACTGCCACAAATACTGCAACCATCTATATTAGGCTTTACACCTAAAAAATCAAGATATTTTAATTCTAAAATATTTGTTAAAACTAAAGGATTAAAGCCCTCTTCAATTTTTAAAAGTGTATCCCGTAAAAGAAAATAAATATCTTCCGAGTCATTTTGCTTTAAAACTTGATTAGTTAAATCTAAAATGTAAGAAGCATAACTTATTTTATCAAGACTAGTAGAAATATTAGAAAAAGAATTAATTACATCAACACTTATCAATGTCGATAGACCATTTTCTTTATAGTAAAGATGAATTTTACCATAAATTAGCTTTCTACTTACACCACGTAACTTGCTTTTTAAATTACGACATCCTTTAGAAATAACACCTATTAGACCATGTTCTTTAGTTAAAATATTTAGAATTTTACTAGATTCACTATAATTAGTTTCACTTAAAATTATTCCTTCTAAACTTTCTATTTTCATTTAATCACACTTTCTAATTTGCATTAATAAATTGTAATATTTAATATCACCTGTTTTGATAAATAATTGCCATAAAATATCTGTATTCATAAAATCACCTCTATTAATATAGTGGTGACTTTTCATTATTTTTATTCATCTTCTTTTAGACCTAATTCAAGGAAATATTTTTCTTCATCACGCCAATTTTTTAAAGTTTTGACATAAGTTTCTAAATAAACTTTTTTACCTAAAAATTTTTCCATATCATAGCGAGCTTTGGTACCAATTTCTTTCAAAAGAGAGCCATTTTTGCCAATAATTATCTTTTTTATATTTTCTCTATCAACAACAATTAAAACTTGTATATGAATACAGTCTTTTTCTTCTTTAAAATTTTCAACATAACAAGATACAGTATGAGGAATTTCATCATGGGTTAATTCTAAAATTTTTTCTCTAACAAATTCGGCCATAATAAATCTTGTTGAAACGTTAGTAAGCTCATCTTCATCATAAATTTTATCTGTTTCTTCAAGATTTTCTTTTAAACAAGAAATTAAGACATCTAAATTATCTTTTTTACTGGCTGATAAAGGAATGATTTCTTTAAAATCAGCTAAATCTTTTAAATCATTTATTTCTTTTAAAAGTTTTTCTTTGTCTTTAACTAAATCAATCTTATTTAAAAGTAAAAAGATAGGAACATTTTTATCTTTGATTTTGTCTAAAATAAATTTATCGCCCTTACCAAAGCCTTTAGAAATATCAACTAAAAATAATATAACATCAATACCTTCTGTTTTATCATAAGCTTTTTTATTAAGAAGATTACCTAATTTATGAGTTGGTTTATGAATACCTGGAGTATCAATGAAAATAATTTGCGCATCTTTATCATTATAAATGCCTTGAATAATATTTCTTGTTGTACCACTTACATTTGAAGTGATAGCTAATTTCATACCAAGCAAAGAATTTAAAAGAGTACTTTTACCAACGTTTGGCCTACCTACTATACTTACAAAACCACATTTCATTGTAAATCAGCACTCCCAAAAGGGTGAGGACATAACTCTTCCTTAGTATAAATTTTTGTGTTGCCTTCTTGGTCATAGCAAAATACTTTCATATTAGGTTCAAAGAACTCTTCAAAGACTTGGCGACAAATAAAACATGGTGTAGCAATATTTTTAGCCATAATATGTAATTCTAGAAAATCACCTTTTCGATAGCCTTTAGCAACAGCTGAAGTAATTGCGGTACGTTCAGCACAAATTGTTGCGCCATAACTAGCATTTTCAACGTTTACTCCCTTGAATTCTGTTCCATCCTTACAAATTAAAATAGCACTAACTGGGTAATTTGAATAAGGTATATAACAATTTTTTTGTAATTCTAATAATTTTTCTTTCATAACTACACTCCTAGAAACTCAATAATATGAGGAATAAAAATAATTAAACCTATTATAGCAGAAATAATTGTCATCATCAAAACACCAGCACTTGCAGTGTCCTTAGCAGATTTAGCTAAAGGATGAAAGTCTGGCGAAGCTAAATCTACAACATATTCAATAGCTGTATTAAAAAACTCAGCCATTAATACTAAACCAATTAATATTAAACAAGCAATCCATTCTAAATAAGTAATTTTTAAAATAAAACCCGCCAATATTACTAATACCGCAATAACAGTATGTATTTTTAAATTCTGTTCCCCAATATAAGCTTGAAGAATACCAATACCAGCATATTTAAAACTATTGCGAAGCCTTTTTTTATCTAATTTCAAATCTTTTAGAGATATTTTTTCTTTATCTAGTGATTTCATTTTCTTCTAAAACCTCCTCTTGTTTAGCAAACATGATTTTTTCATCTTCCCTAGTCATATGATCATAACCTAGTAAATGATAAAAACCATGAACCGCTAGAAATGATAACTCTCTTAAAAGAGAATGACCATATTCTATACTTTGCGCTTTAGCTTTATCAAGAGAAATATATATGTCTCCTAAAATTCTTTCTTCTGTTGGTAAAATGATACTGTCTTCATCTTCTAAAGCAAAAGTTATAACATCTGTTTCTCTGTCTATTTTACGATAAGTACTATTTAAGAATTTAATGTATTCATTATCTACTATTATTAGGTTGAAAGATGTATCTTGTAAATTTTCTTTTTTCATGGCACTTTCTAAAACTTTTTTTACTGTCTTTAGTTCTTTTATTTCTTCATTTGTTTGATTAACTATTTCTATTTTATTCATATTTACTCCTACTACAATAATGTTATAATTCCAATTAAAATAATAATTGATATAATATTTAAAAACCATTCACTTTTGAAAACATTCGGTAAAGATTTGCCTATTTTTTGCAAAAGGAGGTAACTGGCAAAACCTAATAAACCACCAGTAAGGTTTAAAATTATATCATCAACATCAAAGACTCGTCCAATTGACATTTGAACTAACTCAATAGCAAAGCTTGCTACTAAAGTTAAAATGATTATTAAATTTGGCTTTTCACTTTTAAAATAATAACTTATGAAGAAACCATAAGGTAAAAACATAATGAGATTTCCGACGACGTTTTTAAAGAAAAGACGACTAGCAAAATTGTAACGAAATATTTCTTTAAAAGGAATAAAATTATTCCCCGACCAAGCTGTATCATCTCTAAAAGTTACTACTTGGAATAGACACAAAATATATATTATAAAACTTAAAGCAATAAGCTCTTTATATAAGACTATTTTTTCCCTGTTTTTAATAATATAGCAAATTCGAAAAGAAACAATAATAACTAGAGAAATAATTGTCATGGGCCATGTAAAATTTAAAACACCATGAATAGTATTAGATAGACCACTCAACACAACTATCCCTCCTTTTGTTCTTGTAACTCATTTATGTCAACTTTGCTTATATCTTGATAAGCAGTGATATCTTCTTTTACCTTAATGAATACTTCTACTATTATTCTACTATTATTTCTTTGTTTTTTCAAAACTTTTTTAGATATTATAGAAGAGTTCTCTGGTAGTTTATTTTTTAGTGTTTCTTGAGCTTTACTCAAAGCTTCTTTATCTATATCTTGTAAAGTATAATTTTTTTCAGTAACTTTAGTCTCATAATACTTTGTAAAATTAATATTTACCGGTAATAAATTACTACTTATAAGAGGCGTAGTTTTTTTAATAAAAGTTTTATAATTATTAAAAAGATTTATATGCCGAGAAAAAAGATTTATTTCTAGACCATAAGTTGATCTAGCAGTTTTTATTTCTTCTCTATAATTTAAAGGAAAGTCTAAGTTAACTTTGTACCATACTTCGCCATAAACCCTACCTTCAGCACATCTTTTAGAAACAATATTTTCTTTATTATGTATAAAGCCACTTATTAAAGGCATGTTTTTTTCAACATAATCATTTATTTTTACAACTACTTCACCAGATGTAGCTTGTATTTCTAAGATACGAGCTGGCTTTTTAGCAATTATATTTCTAGCTTGGCAATCAATAGATGGCTTATTTTTTTTACGTTGCTCCACTTGAACAGTATATCTAGTTCCCTCTCTTTTTATTTCTAGCCACTCAATATCATTAACTTCTTTTTTTAAAATTTTTTGAACAAGTTGCTCTGTTTTTTTATAAGGCATTATAAAATGATACTTTTTTAATCCGTAATAATCTAAATCAGTTTTTATAATAGATATAATATCTTTATTAGTATGCACTATTTCAACATCAAAAATAATATTACTTAAGAAAATATTTAAAAAAATCGCGAAAATAAAGCCTAAACAAAAAAGATAATTTTTCTTAATTAAATATTTGTACTTGCAAGGACCAAGTCTTTCTACTATTTCAATTTCATATGATGTTTTAATTTCTTTTATTTTAGAATAGTCTTTAATATCAATAATGATATAAACTTCTTTTGCTAATACTTTTAAATCATAGATATTAATCTTTCTTTTTATTAATTCTCTTACAAAATAGTTAGGATTTTTACCAATTATTTTTAACTTATATTTATTCATGGTCAACCTCAATTTTAGTAATTTCACCTAGTATTAATACTTCTTCATCAAGCAATTTACTTAAAGTTAGATTTTTACCACGAATAGTTATTTTTTTATTACCACCTAAAAGAAGAATCTTATTGTCTTCTAAGGAAATTATTTTTTGATAATTAATGATATTTACTTTATCTAAATAAACAGTAAAACGAAAATCTAAATCCTTGATATAATTCCTAACACTTTCTATCACTAAAATCACCTAATTAAGTATATGATAGTGAATAGAAAAGAAATACTTTTAGTTAGTATTTCTTACTGTAATTTATCTTTTATAATGGTACTGACATCTTTCATATCAGCCTTACCTTTTAAGGTTGCTGTTGCTTCTTTCATAACTTTACCCATATCTTTTTGACCGACTGGTTTTATTTCTGCAAATAGCTTTTCAATAATTTCTTCTACTTCTTCACGAGATAATTGTTCTGGAAGATATTCTTGAAGAATTTCTACTTCTTTTTGAGTTTTTTCTACTAAATCGGTACGATTAGCTTTTGCAAATTCAGCTATAGAATCTTTGCGCATTTTTACTTGCTTATTCACAACATCGATTAATAATTCATCATTTAATTCACGTTTTTTATCAATATGTTCTAAATCGACTGCAGCCTTAACCATTCTAATTACAGTTAGTCTTTCTTTATCACCACTTTTCATGGCACTAACCATATCACTTTTTAATTTTTCAATCATAATTTTAGCTCCTTTTTATATTTTTTAAAAAATAGAGATATTAGTTATCTCTATTTCTGTTTGCTCTATCTCTTTTTCTAGAATTTTTTATTCCTTCTTTTTTTGCTGCTCTTCTTCTAACTCCTGGTTTATCATAAGCTTCTCTTTTTTTCCATTCTGAAGGGACACCATCTCTTGCCACTTTTTGTTTGAACTTTCTTAGAGCTTGATCAAGATTACCTCTAACAGTTACTTTAGTTGCCATTCAATTATCCCTCCCTTCGTTTTAACTAAAATGAATTATACCAAAGGTTTATTTATTTTTCAACATTTTTTGCTTTTTTTTACAAAAATTAGGCCTTATTCTAAAGGACATAGGTTATTTTCACCAATTCTTCTAATACTAGAGCCTAGTGAGTAACCTGCCCCACGTAATAATTCAACAATATTTTTAAAAGCATTTAAGATAGTTCCAGAAATAGATGTTGTACCACCTGTAATAGTTTCTAACTTTTCACAAGTCATCTCTTTCATTTGGCACCACACTTCTCTGGATTGGTATAACCATTTATTACTCCAGATAAAAATATTATAACCGCCGTTACTATTAAAGCAACACCAGCCAAAGTAGAACTACCCCCTGTTATCTTTTCCATATTTTTATAATCAATATTTTGCAAAATCACTCCCCCTTCCAAATTATTTTAAAAATATCAATTAAACGTTCTTTCTTTTGCCTCAAAGAAATAGTTAAGGCATCATTATCTTTATAGTTATTTGAAAACTTAAAATTAATAACTATTTGATGATATGTATCATTGTCTTTAGTTAAAATATTTTTATGAACTTTACTAATAGAAAATTTTCTTTTCTTAGAATCATTAAAAAGAGTTGCATTATGATAAAAATATTTAGTATCACTATCTTTTACCATGAAAATCACATTTTTATTTGAAACAACACCAGTAAAATTTTTATAGATAAAATGCTTATTAAAAAACAAGAAAATAATCAAGGCAGTAAAAATAAGATAAAAGAAAATTATAAATACACTTAATAAAAACTTATCTTCATAATTTCTTGTTTTCAATAATATCACCTGCTTCTACTTTTAAAACTCTATCAAATAATTTTTTATTATTAAATCGATGAGAAATAACAATTATTGTTTTTCCTTCTAAATAATTAAAAATATTTTCTAAAATTTTCTTTTCTTTTACTATATCAATTTGGCCAAAAGCTTCATCAAAAATATAAATATTACTTTGTCTTAATAAGCTTCTAGCCAAAATTATACGTTGTCTTTCTCCATTACTAAAATTGAAACCATTTTCTTCAATGATTGAATCAAAGGAATTAGTTATTTCATCAACTAAAGTAATCTTTATAATTTTTTCAAATTCTTCTTTAGGAATTTCTTTAAAAAGACAAATATTATTTTTTAAAGTATCAGTAAATAAATATTCATTACTAGAAACATAAGTTATGTTTTTACGAATATTTTCTAAATGGTAATGATTTATATCAATGTTTGAAATAGAAAGCATACCATAAGGAACTTCAATATAGCGCATTAGCATTTTTACTAAAGTACTTTTACCACTGCCTGAAGGACCACTAATTAAAATTCTTTCTCCTAATTTTATTGTTAAATTGGCATTATTAAAAAGATAACGAGTCCCAATTTTATAAGTTAAATTTTTAAAAACAATATCGCCTTTTAAGTCATAAGAAAGATAATAATAATTTTTAGAAAAATTCTCATTTTTAATTAGATATAAATCTTCGATACGATTTAGAGCATTAGAAAAATCACAAAAAGATTCTAATAAATTAAACCCTTTATTAACAGAATTAGTAAAATAAAGGAAAAAGGATTGATAAACAATTAGTTTACCAATAGAAATATTTCCTTTTATTACCAAAATTGAACCGATTAAATAAATTAGTACAGTTAAATTTTCATTAAAAAATGTTTTAAGAAAATTTATTTTTGTAAGATTTAATGAATACTTGTAAAAAGTTTCTAATGAGCTTTCATACTTTAATTTAAATCTATCAATAAGTCTTTTTTCCAAATGCGTTCCTTTGATAGTATCAACATTGCTAACAGCTTCAACTAAATAAGAATTTATAATATCTTCATTAGTACTTATTTTTCTTAACATTTTTTTCTTTTTAGATGAGTTTAATTTTAAAATAATAATTATTAAAAGAAAGGTTAAGGTAATAATTAAGCCCAAAAACTTTTGAAAAGAAAAAATTAAATAGCTAAAAAATATTATGCAAAAAATATCTGTAGATAAAAAATTGAGCAAATCAGTTAAAAAAATTTTTATGTTTGTTAAATCCTTAAATCGTGCTACCACCTCACCTGTCGTTCTATTTTTATAAAATAAATATGGAAGTAAGAGAATTTGCTTAAACGATAAGAATGTTACATCAGCATCAAAAGAGAAAAGAAGTTTGTTTAATAAAATAGTTCTTAGTGTATTTGCAAAATTTTTAAGCAAATACATAAGTAGTAAAAATGAACTTATAAACCAAGCATTTTCTAATATCTTGTCATTAATTGCATATTCTAATAAATATTTAAAATGAAAAGAGACTGCAATAGTAAGAAAAAAGTATATTATAGTTAAAATTATTAGTGACGAAAAAGCAAATTTATTTTTTTTGATATTAGTTTTTATAATTTTTAAAAGAATCTTTTTTCTTTTTATTATAGGTAGTTTTTTAGCCGGCTGTAAAAGTAAAAAATTACCACTTGATAAAAGATTGAATTCAGCAAAAGAAAGAATCTTTTTACCCTTAGCTGGATCCATTATTGTTATTTGCTTGGTATTAGTATCAATTTTATAAATGACAACAAAGTGTTTATAGTTTTTATTGACTATCACATGAGCAATGCAAGGTAAGTTATTTAGACTTAATTCTGTAATATTGCCATTAACTCCTGAAGCAACAAAACCTAGTTTCTCTGCACCATTTAATAATTGATATAATGACACACCTTCCTTAGTAGTATTTGTTATTTCTCGTAAATATTCCTTAGATACATCTCCCCCATAATATCTAATGATAGATAACAAGCAACAAATGCCACAGTCCTTAATGCCATCTTGTAAAACTATTTTTAGCGCCAAGTTGTTTCTCTCACCTCCTACTTTATTATTATCAATAAAATAGAAGATTTATATTTTTTTTTAATTTTTTTAAAAATTTTTGTAGTTTTTTTATTTTTATTCAAAAATGG
>CANQIM010000044.1 GCA_947624075.1 uncultured Bacilli bacterium
AGTAAGAGAATTGATACATCTTTATCAATCTTTTGCATCATAGAGTCAAATAATTCAAAGCCTTCCATCGTATAAGCACGTAGTGGATCTTCTTGGGCATAGCCACGTAAATGAATTCCTTCTCTTAAATGAGACATTGTATTAATATGCTCCATCCAATAATTATCTAATACTTGAAGAGTAATAACTTTTTCAAATTCATTTGTTACTTCTTCAGGAATTTTGGCTATTTTTTCTTCATATTCTTCAATTACTTTTTTAGCTAATAAATCAATTACATCATTAGTTTCCATATTAGTAATTTCTTTTGTAGAAATGTCGTTTTTTAGTAGATTTTCGTTGGCAAAATTAACTATATCTTCTAAATCATTATCCGTTAAATAACCTTCTGGAGCAAGATGGGAATTTATTAAATCTTCTATATGATGTCTAAATGTTGATAGAATCATTTCATGAATTGATTCTTCATCTAATATTTTGTTCCTTTTTTCGTAAATAATTTCTCTTTGGTTATTCATAACATCATCATACTGAAGTAATTGTTTACGTATATCAAAGTTATTGCCCTCAACTCTTTTTTGAGCTGTTCCAATAGACTTAGTAAAAGTTTTACTTCGAATAGCTTGATCGCCTAAACCCATGTTTTTCATAAGTTCACCAATTCTATCTGAACCAAAGCGTACCATTAAATCGTCTTTCATTGATACAAAGAATTGAGTATAACCTGGATCTCCTTGACGACCAGCACGTCCACGTAACTGATTATCGATACGACGTGATTCATGACGTTCTGTACCTACTACGCACAAACCGCCTAATTCTCTAATAGAATCAGATAATTTTATATCTGTACCACGACCAGCCATATTAGTAGCAATAGTTACTGACTTTTGTTGTCCTATTTTAGAAATTATTTCTGCTTCACGAGCATGATTTTTGGCATTCAAAACTTCATGTGGAATGTGTGCTTGCTTTAAGAGATTGCTGATAAGTTCACTTGTTTCAATGGCGATAGTACCAATTAAAACAGGTTGTCCTCTGTCGTAACATTCTTTGACAAAATTTACAATAGCTTTATATTTTGCTTCTTTTGTTGCATATACTAAGTCTGGTGCATCAATACGAATAACTTCTTTGTTAGTGGGAATTTCAATAACATACATATTATAAATGTTTCTAAATTCCTCTTCTTCAGTTTTGGCTGTACCTGTCATACCAGATAATTTTTTATACATTCTAAATAAATTTTGGAAAGTAATAGTCGCTAAAGTCTTGGTTTCTTGATTGATATTAACGCCTTCTTTAGCTTCAATTGCTTGATGAAGTCCTTCTGAGTAAGCACGACCTTTCATTAAACGTCCAGTAAACTGATCAACTATTATTACTTCGCCTTCTTGAACAACGTAGTCAACATCTCTTTTCATTGAATAATTAGCTCTTAAGGCTTGATTGATATGATGAAGTAAAGTAGCATTTTCAACTTCATATAAGTTTTTTACTTTAAAAGTATTTTCAGCTTTATCAGAACCACTTTCAGTTAAATTAACACTCTTAGTTTTCTCATCGTATATATAATCTTCTTCAGCCTTTAAGCTTTTGGCAAAACGGTCAGCTTCAATATAAAGATTAGCGCTTTTCATTTCACCACCAGAGATAATTAATGGTGTTCTTGCTTCATCGATTAGTACGGAATCAACCTCATCAACTATGGCAAAATTAAGTGGCCTTTGAACACGATTTTCTTTACGAACTACCATATTATCTCTTAAATAATCAAAACCAATTTCATTATTTGTAGAATATAAAATATCACAATTATAGGCTTCTTGCTTTTCAGTTGGTGACAAATCGCGTAAGTTTACACCAACTGTTAAACCTAAAAATTTATGTATGCCACCCATCCATTCAGCATCACGCGTTGCTAAATACTCATTTACAGTTATAATATGAACTCCTTCTCCAGTTAAGGCATTAAGATAAGCAGGCATAACAGCTACCAAAGTTTTTCCTTCACCAGTTTTCATTTCAGCAATATTACCATAATGAATTGCTAAAGCACCTAATATTTGGACATAAAAAGGCTTCATATCAAGTACACGATAAGCTGCTTCACGAGCTGTTGCAAAGGCTTCAACTAAAATGTCATCCAAGGTTTCACCTTTACTTAATCTTTCTTTAAACTCATCTGTTTTATTTTGTAATTGCGTATCAGTCAACTTAGAATATTCATCTTCCAAAGCAACTATTTTATCAGCTAATACTTTGAAACGTTTCATTTCTTTATATTCATGATCAAATAATTTTTTTAATATATTCATTATATCGTCTCCTTAACACATTATTTTATCAAAAAAATAAGGATAATGAAAGATTATCCTTAGAAAATTTTAATATTAAACTAGATTTTTAATTTATTCAGCCTCAATTATTCCATAATTGCCATCTGTTCTTTTATAAACTACAGAATGCTTATTAGTTTCACTATCTTTAAACATGTAAAACTGATGTCCTAATAATTCCATCTGTAAAATGGCTTCTTCTTCATTCATAGGCTTTACTTCAACTAACTTTCTTTTTAAGATTTTTCGTTCTTCTTTTTCTTCATCTTCTTCGATTGTTGAAATATTGAAATCATAATTAGTTTTAGTTTGCTTAGACATAGCCATTAGTCTTGTCTTATTCTTTCTAATTTGGCGTTCTAGCTTATCAATAGCTACAGCAACTGCTGCATAAAAATCTTTTTTAGTTTCCTCCGTTCTTAAAATAAATGTTTTTAATGGTATGGTAATTTCAACTCTTTGTTCATGATTTTTAACTTTTACTATGACGTTTGCACGTACTGAAGTACTATTTTCTAGATATTTATCTAATTTTCCTAGCTTTTCTTTAATATAATCGCTCATAGCAGAAGTTATTTTAAGCTTATCACCATGAATAATAATGTCCATAATACCTGCCTCCTTTGTAACTTCATTATAGCACGTATTAAGAAAAAAAACTACTATTTTACAGTAGCAGCTTCTTTAATTAATTTTACATTTACAGCTTGATAGCCTTTACTTGTTTCAATAAGTTTAAATTCTACTAATTGACCTTCTGTTAAGGTTTTATAACCATCTAATTCTATAGCAGAATAATGTACAAAAATATCTTCATTTTCTTTAAAATCGATAAATCCATAGCCTTTATCATTGTTAAACCATTTCACGCGCCCAATTATCACTTATTATACACCTCACTTCTACCAAATATTTCTTTATTCTTGGTAAATTAATTGTAGCAAATGACTGATAAGATAAATAAAAATTCCTTAAATGGTGTTATTTTAGTTCTTTAACGGTAATTTTTCGATTTTTTTCGACATATTTAGCATTTTATTGGTAAAAAATTAACCACTTTTAGAAATTTTTGTTTTTTTCTTTTTTAGCGTTTATAATGTTAATGGTAGAAAGCTGTTTCAAATGTGTTTGTTTTTTTATTTTTATAAATACAAGTAATTTATACTATCATGCGAAAATTCTAAATATTGTTAAAAATAAAACAACTTGAAACTTTTTTCTACTTGAAAAACGTTAGGTAATAGGTCGTCTAGACTTTAGATTTCTTTTTGTAATATAAAAGTGTAATAATTAATTACAGAAATGTAGTTAATGTTACACTTTTTTTGAAATTTTTTTATAAATAAAAAGGCTCCTTCTTAAACTTCTTGCTTAAAAAGTACCTCTTACATATTTGACTATATCTTTCTTTTTACTACGTGAAATAGCATTTAATTCTTCTTTGTTTTTAAAGGTAATGATATTTGACTTGGCATTGTATGATTCTATTTGTTCTAAATTGATGATAATACTTCTACATATTTGCAAAAATCTATTATCTAGCATTTTACTTACAGTTGATAAATTTCCTGATATATAATAATTACCTTCTATTGTTCTACAAATGCATCTTTTGTTATCTTGTTCTTTTTCTATATAAAGAATTTTTCTAAATTCGATATTGTAGAAAGTCTTTTTGTAAGTAAATTTTAAAGTTTTAGGACGTCTATCATAATTTTTTATTGAAATCTTTACTGCTTCATTTAATCTTTTTTCGAAATTATCATATTTACTTATATAATCAATTAGCATAAGTCTTTTTCCTAAGGCTTCATATTTGTATTCAAGATGGGCTGATACCATAATTATCATTGATTGCCAATCATCAAGTTCTTCTCTTACATATCGTGCTGCATCTAAACCTGAACCTTGTTTAGATTTCATAGTCATTATATAGACCTTAAAACCATTTTCCTCAGTAGCTTCTGTTTTCCATTTATCGTTGTAACCTTTAAAAATATGGTAACTGTATTCAATATCAAAATTCATCATTATTTTATCAATTATTTCTTTATATTTATCAATATAGGAAGAATCTTCTTCACAAATCATAAAATTTATCATAAATTACCTCTTTCGGATTGAAAATATTTGCATTTTTCTTGATTTTGTTAACGCTTTAACGTTTATACTTGAAAAGTAAAAAGCACTTTTTTAAGGTGCCTTTGCTTTATGTTTAACTAAGTTTTCAAGTTTCTTGACTATTTTAGGATTTTTATCAGATATTATGGTTGTATGTAGTACAAACCATAAAACTAAGATGAAAAGTATTAGATAGATTATTAAGCCAATAGTTGGATTAATTAATGTAAAGAAAATAGATGCCATAGCAAATAAAATATTTATTGCATAGATAATTAAAACAGTAGTTCTTTGAGAGAAATTCATACCTAAAAGTTGGTGATGAAGATGTTGCCTATCTGCTTGAAATGGCGATTGACCTTTGAGAAGTCTTCTTATAATGGCAAATAAAGTATCTAATATTGGTATTCCTAATATAGTTACTGGAACAAAGAAGGAAATTAGTGCAGGACCTTTAAATTCAAGTAAAGTAATAATTCCGATTATGAAACCTAAGAAGGTGGAACAGTCACCTACGAATATTTTTGCTGGGTAAAAATTATGAAGAAGAAAACCTAAAGTTGAACCGAGCATGATGAGAGTTAGAATCATTACGAGACTTCCAGCTCTGCCTTGATAAAAACCTATAATAGCAATGGTTGTAAAAAAGATACTACAAACTCCTCCACTTAAACCATCTAAGCCATCTATTAAATTTATAATATTAGTACAAGCAATTAAAAATAAAATTGTTATGGGATAAGCAAAAATGCCAAAGTTTATGGAATAGCCAAAAGCCGTTATTTCTTCTAGTAAAATGCCTCCATAAAAAACTATTACACAGGCCGACACAATGTGCCCTAATAATTTTTGATAAGCTCTTATGGATTTTATATCATCAACTATGCCAGTTAGGACAATAATAAAACTAGCAATTAAAATAGAATTCATACGAATGCTATTTTCTCCAAATAACATGTATCCTAAGAGGAAGGAAAGAAAAATTCCTACACCTCCTAATTTGGGGGTTGCTTTTTTATGAATGTGACGATGTCCTTCTTTATTAGTTGGAATATCAACGGCACCAATATGAACAGCAACCTTTCTCATAAGAAACATAATTAAAGCAGAAAAAACAAATGTTACTAGAACTATTTTACTAGCATCAATTATTTGGAGTTTCATTTCTTTCACTTCTTTCTAGAAATATTATAACAAAATGTTTTTAGAAAGCAAATAATAAATTGGTTTATTCTAGGAAACAGTAAGTTACCTTTTTATATGAACAAAATGTTTATATGAAAAAAAGTTGGGGATTTTGATGAGTACTTTATGAGTGTTTTCATCTTACCACAACTTTTATAATTAATCGGCTTCTTTTTCTAATTGCCTTATGTTATCTAAGAGAATGCCTGTTCCTTCTGCTACACAAGTTAAAGGAGATTCAGCTATTAAAATAGGTACATTTAATTCCTTTTCTAGACAGTCGCATAGTCCATTTAATAAAGCACCACCACCAGTTAAAATAATGCCTTTTTCAACTATATCACCAGCTAATTCTGGGGGAGTTTGCTCCAAGATGTTGGTAGTAGCTTTTATAATTTTATTAACGCTTTCTTTTAAAGCTTCGGCAGTTTCTTCCTGTGTTATTTCAATCATTTGAGGTAGTCCTGTAACTAGATTTCTACCTCTTATTTCGATTTTTTCCTTTTTACTTGGCTTGTAAACATTGGTAAAATTTATTTTTATATCTTCAGCTGTTTTTTCACCTATTAGAAGTTTATATTTTTCCTTAATATACTTGATGATTTCTTGATCAAAGCTATTACCTGCTGTTTTGATTGATGATGATGAGACGATACCATTTAAAGAAAGAATAGCAATATCAGTAGTGCCACCACCTATATCTAGAACCATATTTGCTGTTGGCTTGGAAATGTCCATTCCTGCTCCTATGGCTGCAACTTTTGGTTCTTCTTCGATATAAACTTTTCTAGCTCCCGTTCTTTCAGCTGCTTCTTTGATAGCATTTTTTTCAACTTGTGTAATATTAGTTGGACAACATATTAGAATTCTTGGCCTAGAAAACATTTTCTTAGCTTTGATTTTTTTAATAAACGTATTTAGCATAATTTCGGTTACTTCAAAATCTGCTATTACACCATCTTTCATGGGCTTGATAGCCTTTACTTTACCAGGTGTTCTTCCTAACATTTCGTTAGCTTCACTTCCTACGGCAATAACTCTTTTTGTTTCTGTATCAATTGCTACAATACTTGGTTCATTTAAGACGATACCTTTTCCCCTGATATATATCAATACATTGGCAGTACCTAAATCAATTCCTATATCTCTTGCTATCACAATGTCACTTCCTATCTGTCATTAATATTTTACCATATTTTTATTTTTTTATAATATAATATATGAAAATTTTATGTATTTATGAAAAAAAGAGTATTATCTACTCTCATTCAGTCTTTGTATTAAGTTCTTTGTTTAAATAAAGCATAGGATCTACAACTTGACCATTAATATAAAATTCAAAATGAAGATGGTTTCCAATTTCTTTATCTAATTCATTTGTTCCACTTTTTCCAATTACTTGTCCTTGAGATACTTTATCTCCTTTTTTTACTGTTGTTTCTGATAGGCTTTGATAAATTGTAATATAATCATTTTCATGCTTTACTTCGACTATTTTTCCTAACACTTCGTCATCTTTAACATCTATTACTTCACCATTTAAAACGGCTATTATATCAAAAACATTTTCACTTACAAAGTCAACACCAGAATTTTGCATATAGGTATTATCATGAAAAATAAGGGAGCCTTCTTGAGATTTAGCATCAGCTTTGTAATCATAAAAAGTTTTAGCTAAAGTTACAGAAGCATCAGTATAAGGATTGATTATTTTTACATCATCATCCATAACAGCTATATCGTTGCTAGTAATAATGTTAGAAACATAAGTTGCTGGTTCATCGGTTTCTTTCATAGATGAGTTTGATGTTAAGACGACACCTGTTACTAAAGTAGCTATTGCTATCAAAGAAACAATACTTGGAATTACAAAGGACTTCAATTTTCTTTTTTTCAATTTCATTCACCTCATTATAAGTTTGAACAAAATAAAAAGATTTATACTTCATTTAAAATAATTTTATTGAAGTAAATAAATCTAGAAAAAAGTTTGTAACTAAATAAATTAAAGAAATACCTAGAAAAAAATAAAACACACGAGCTTGATAAAGACGATTTTTCTTAAATATTTGATTGATATTTACGGATTCCATAGACCAAATTACTAGTATAGTAACAATGACGTATAAAAAGAATTTCGCTAGCATTAATGGTTCTCCTCATACTCAGTTATTTTTTTCACGCGACGACGATGTCTTTCATCATTTAAAACTTCAGCAGTTAAAAAGCAGTCAATATATGATTTAATATCTTCTATATCATCGGTAAAGTTAAAGGTCATAACATTGGCTCCGTTATCATTACGGCAAAGAATGGCGTCTTCTTTAGAATTTACTTTGGCACATCTGATACCTTTTACTTTGTTAGCTGCTATAGACATGCCAATTCCTGTACGACAAACTAAAATGCCAACATCAGCTTCCTTGGAAACTACTTTTTCACAAACCTTAAAAGCAAAATCTGGATAGTCATCAGTAGGAGTGTTAACTTCGCTACAATCTATAATTTCATGATTTTGTTCCTTTAGATAATCTATTATTTCTTTTTTGTAAGTAACTCCTCTATGGTCACTTGCTATAGCTATTTTCATTTATAAGCCTCCTTTTATTTCTACTTCAAGATAACATTGATAATTGAACTTGTCAAGTTATTAATTTGACTTAAAAAAAGTATTTAAATAAAAGAAGGTAAAAGTTTTCAAACATAAAGGATTGCAAAAAAAATATAGCAATAGCGCTATATTAATTTTCAGTTTGAGTTGTAAAACCATATTTCTTGTTGAATTTATCTACACGACCAGCACGTGATGCTCTACTTTGTTTTCCTGTAAAGAATGGATGACATTTTGAACATACTTCAACATTTATTTCTGATTTTGTTGATTTTACTTGAAAAGTTTCTCCACAAGCACATGTAACTGTGCAATCCTTCATTTCAGGATGAATATCCTTTTTCATACTATCGCTCCTTCCGCCATGACTAAAAGTTCAGTCATAGTAATTAAATTGCGTTATTAGTATAGCAAGTATCAACGTTTTTTGCAAGTGTTTTTGCTTTTTTAATAGTAAAAAGTTGCTAGTGTGTTA